>DATLNE010000054.1 GCA_035536915.1 Acidimicrobiales bacterium | reverse complement strand
TCGGCGGCCCTTTATTACCCTGTCCCCGTCGAGCTCGAGGCGCTGACCTCCGTGTGGGGCTCCACCGTCTTCACCTTCACCACCGACCACGGTGCCATCCCGAGCCTGCCCCGGCGGGCGGTGCTCGTCGCCGAGGACTCGACCGTGCAGGCAGCCGACGTCGTGGCCCGGATCGACGGGCAGCCGTTCCCCGACACGCCGGTCGTCATCGCCTACAAGCCGGTGCCCGGGGCCATGACCGGCACCATCCTCGGTGCCCACAGTGCCGGGGCCGGCCGGTTGATCCTGTGCCAGTACCGCGTGTGCGATCGGGCGTTGAAGGCCGACGCCGCCGCCTGCGCGTTGCTGGCCGACCTGGTGCGCTGGGCCACGACGCCCCGCCCGACCATGGAGCGCACGCCGCGGACCATGCCCGACGGCCGTTCGCAGACCTCCTACACCTGGATCGCGGCGGTAGCCCGATGACGCGGGTCGGGTGGGTGGGTAGATGACGGAGAGGCGGCTCGACCCCATGACCGGGCAGTGGCGCACGTTCGCCACCCACCGCCAAGACCGCACGTTCCTCCCCGCTGCGGGCGACTGCCCCCTGTGCCCCGGCGGCGTGGAAATCCCCGACCCGTCCTACGACATCGTGGTGTTCGACAACCGCTTCCCGTCGCTCACCCTGTCGCCGCCGCAGCCGTCGGTCCCCATCTCCGACCTCTACGCGGTGGAGCCCGCGCTGGGAGCGACCGAGGTCGTCGTCTACACCGACGACCACGACGCCACCTTCGCCGACCTGTCGGTCGACCGCGTCACCCGCATCGTCGACGTGTGGGCCGACCGTTACGCGGCGCTCGGCGCACGCGACGAGATCGACTACGTCTTCATCTTCGAGAACAAGGGCGAGGCCGTCGGCGTCACCCTGCACCACCCGCACGGGCAGGTCTACGGCTACCCCGAGATCCCCCCGATCGCCGAGGCCGAGATGGAGGCAGGCGCCCTCCACCTGGCGATCAACGGCACGTGCGTGGTGTGCGACGTGGTGGCCCGCGAGCGGGCCGAGGGCGTGCGGGTGGTGGCCCGCAACCGCACGTTCCTGGCCTACGTGCCCTTCGCCGCCCGCTTCCCCTACGAGGTGCACGTGACGGCCCACCGCCACGCCACCTCGCTGCTCGACCTGACCGATCCCGAACGGACCGACCTGGCCGAGCTGCTCGTGCTGGTGGCCAAGGCCTACGACGGCCTGTTCGGGTTCTCGTTGCCGTACGTCATGGCGCTGCACCAGGCGCCCACCGACGACGGCCAGTGGCTGTCGGTCAGCCACTTCCATGTGGAGTTCACGCCCATCCACCGCACCGCCGAGAAGCTGAAGTACCTGGCCGGCTCGGAGTTGGCGGCGGGCGCCTTCGTGAACGACACGGTCCCCGAGGAGACGGCGGCTCGATTGCGTGCTGCGCTCCCCACACCGGCAAGGAGCAACTGACTCGATGGAGACGCGACCGCTGGGCCGCACCGACCTGCAGATCACGTCGCTCGGCCTGGGCGCCTGGGCCATCGGCGGCGGCGAGTGGCAAGGGGGGTGGGGCCCGCAGGACGACGACGAGTCGGTGGCCGCCATCCACCGGGCCGTCGAGCGCGGGGTCAACTGGATCGACACCGCCCCCGCCTACGGGCTGGGCCGGGCCGAGTCGGTGGTGGGCCGGGCCGTGCGCGAGCTGCCCGAGGGCGACCGCCCGCTGGTGTTCACCAAGTGCGGCCTGGTGTGGGAGCCCGACGCCCGCACGGTGTCGAACGTGCTCGCCCCCGAGTCGATCCGCCAGGAGTGCGAGGCGTCCTTGGAACGGCTGGGCGTCGACACAATCGACCTCTACCAGATCCATTGGCCTTCGCACGACGGCACCCCCATCGAGGACTCCTGGTCGACGATGGCCGCGCTGGTCGACGAGGGCAAGGTCCGCCACCTCGGCGTCTCCAACTTCGAGATCGACCTGTTGGAGCGCTGCCAGGCCATCCGCCAAGTCGACACCTTCCAGCCCCAGTTGAACCTGCTGGTGCGCGACGTCGTCGACCGCACGTTGCCGTGGTGCCGCGAGAACGGTGTTGGCGTGATCGTCTACAGCCCCATGGGCTCGGGCATCTTGAGTGGCCGGTTCAGTGCCGAGCGGGCGGCGTCGCTGCCCGACGACGACTGGCGTCGCGAGCACCCGCATTTCACAGGCGAGGGCTTGGAGCGCAACCTCGACTTGGTGGAGCGGCTGCGGGCGATAGCCGAGGATGTCGGTTGCTCGGTGCCCGAGCTGGCCATCGCCTGGACCTTGGCGTGGGACGGCGTCGACGGGGCCATCGTGGGCGCCCGCAGCGCCGAGCAGGTCGACGGGTGGGTGGGTGCCGGCGCGGTGCGCCTCGACGCCGCCACATTGGCCAACATCGGCGACGCCCTCGACGCCACCGGTGCGGGCGAAGGCCCCACCGAGCCCGACCTCGACATCCCCTCGGCGTCGGTGTAGCGGTGCGCACCCTCGTCGTTGGAGGTGCCGGCTACATCGGCTCGATCGTGGCCGCCCACCTGGTGGAGGCCGGCCACGACGTGACGGTGGTCGACAACCTCTTGAAGGGGCACAAGGAGTCGGTGCCGTCGCAGGCGGCGTTCGTGGAGGTCGACATCCTCGACGCCCCCGCCGTGGCCGAGGTCGTGGGCCGCGGCTTCGACGCCGTCCTCCACTTCGCCGCCTTGTCGCTGGTGGGCGAATCGGTGACCGAGCCCGCCCGCTACTTCCGGGCCAACGTGGCCGGCACCCTCAACCTGCTCGACGCCATGCGCGACGCGGGCGTCCGCCGGATGGTGTTTTCGTCGACCGCCGCCACCTACGGCGACCCCGAGGAGGTGCCGATCGTCGAGACGGCGCCGACCAAGCCCACCAACCCCTACGGGGCTTCCAAGCTGGCCGTCGACCACGTCATCGGTTACGAGTGCGCGGCCACCGGCCTCGGCGCCGTGAGCCTGCGGTACTTCAACGTGGCCGGCGCTTCGGGTGGCCGGGGCGAGCGACACGACCCCGAGACCCACCTCATCCCCCTCGTGCTCCAGGCGGCGGCGGGCACCAGGGAGCAGGTGTCGATCTTCGGGACCGACTACCCCACCCCCGACGGAACCGCCGTGCGCGACTACATCCACGTCGATGACCTGGCCCGCGCCCACCTTCTGGCCTTGGAAGCCACCGACGAAGCGGGGCACCGCATCTACAACCTGGGCAACGGCGCCGGGTTCTCGGTGCGAGAGGTGATCGAGGCAGCCCGACGGGTGACCGGGCGCGACATCAAGGCGGTCGAGGTCGGGCGGCGGGCAGGCGACCCCGCCGTGCTCGTCGCCTCCAGCGAACGCATCCGGGCCGAACTGGGCTGGGTGCCGGAGAAGCCCGAGCTGGAGACGATGATCGCCGACGCCTGGGCCTTCGCCACCTCCACGCCGTGAGGGCGCGGGCGCCGGGCCGGGTCAACCTGATCGGCGACCACACCGACTACACAGGCGGGCTCGTCCTGCCCATGGCCGTCAACCTGGAGACGGTGGTCGACGGCACTCGCGAAGGCGACCACGTATCGCTGGTGTCGGCCGACGAACCCGAGCGGGCCTTGGTGTCGTTGTCGGTCGACGACCCGGCCGCGGTGTCGCCGCCGTGGGCCCGCTACGTCGCCGGCGTGGTCGCCGTGCTGCGCCCTGCGACGGGGGTGCACGGGACCGTCTTCTCGACGTTGCCGCTGGGCGCCGGGCTGTCGTCGAGCGCGGCCCTTGAGGTGGCGGTCGCCCTCGCCGTCGGATTCGAGGGCACCCCGCTGGAGTTGGCGCACGCGTGCCAGGAGGCGGAGCAGCGGGCGTCGGGTGTGCCCTGCGGGATCATGGACCAGCTGGCCTCGGCGGCCGGGGTCGAGGGGCACGCGTTGCTCATCGACTGCACGACCTTCGAGGTCATGCCTGTCCCGGTGCCCGACGGCCTCGACGTTGTGGTCGTGCACTCGGGGGTCGAGCGGGGCCTGGGCGGCACGGCCTACGCCCAGCGGCGGGCGGAGTGCGAAGCCGCCGCCCGGCAGCTCGGCCCGCTGCGCGACGCCACCCTGGCCGACGCGGAGGGCATCGACGACCCCGTCATCCGCCGCCGGGCCCGCCATGTGGTGAGCGAGAACGCGCGGGTGCAGGCCTTCGCCGAGGCCCTGGCGGCGGGACGCACCGGCGACCTGGGGCCGCTGATGGCGGCGTCGCACGCCAGCCTGCGCGACGACTTCGAGGTAAGCATCCCTGCCCTCGACGACCTGGTCGAGCACTTGGCCTCGACGCCCGGCGTGCTCGGCGCCCGCCTGACCGGCGCGGGGTTCGGCGGCTGCGTGGTGGCACTGGCCGAACCAGGGGCGGCCGTCGACGGGTGGCGGGTGCGGGCGGCCACAGGCGCCACGGTCGAGAATTAGCCCCGCGAGGCAAGAGATTGGCGGGCGATGACCCCACCTGTACCCTGACCACCATCAGGGGGCGAGAGACCAGGGGTCATCATGCGCAGTGCTACGCGGGGTTTTGTCGTTCGGCGGGCGTTCAGCCTGCTCGCGCTCGTTGTACCGACGTTGGCGGTACTGGGGCTCATCGGGGCGCCCAGCCCTGCCGAAGCCGTCACCACCGGCAACGGCTATTGGTTCGTGGCGTCCGACGGGGGCATCTTCAGCTACGGCGATGCCGGCTTCCACGGATCGGAAGGCGGCAAGCCGCTCAACAAGCCCATAGTGGGCATGGCCGCGCACCCTTCGGGTGAGGGCTACTGGTTCGTGGCCTCCGACGGTGGCGTCTTCAGCTTTGGCGCGGCCACATTCTTCGGCTCCAAGGGCGGCGAACCCCTCAACAAGCCCATCGTCGGCATGGCCGCGACCCCCACCGGCAACGGTTACTGGCTGGTGGCCTCCGACGGCGGCATGTTCACCTTCGGCGATGCGGGCTTCTTCGGGTCGGAGGGCGGCCGACCCCTCAACGCCCCCATCGTCGGCATGGCGAGCACCCCCAGCGGCGCCGGCTACTGGCTGGCTGCGTCGGACGGCGGCATGTTCACCTTCGGCGATGCAGGCTTCTTCGGATCCCAGGGTGGCCAGCCGCTCAACGCGCCCATCGTCGGCATGGCCGCCACCCCCACGGGCGGCGGCTACTGGCTGGCTGCGTCGGACGGCGGCATGTTCACCTTCGGCGATGCGGGCTTCTTCGGGTCGGAGGGCGGCAAGCCGCTCAACGCCCCCATCGTGGGCATGGCCTCCACTCCCACCGGCAAGGGGTACCGCCTCGTCGCTTCCGACGGCGGCATCTTCACCTTCGGTGACGCCGGGTTCTTCGGCTCCCGCGGCGGGCAGCCGCTGAACGCACCCATCGTCGGCATGGCGAGCACGCCCAAGCGCACGACCCCCACCGTCACCATCAACCAGGCGTCCTCGCAGGACGACCCGACCGGGTTCCCGGCCATCCACTTCACGGCGGTCTTCTCCGAGCCGATCGTCGGCTTCACCGGCGCTGACGTGGTGACAGGCGGCACCGCAGGCGGCGACAAGTGGGCCTTTGTCGAAGACATGGGCGACGGCCGCACCTTCGACGTCACCGTCATGGGCATGCAGACGGCCGGCACCGTGACCGCGACCATCCTCGCAGGGGCAGCGACCGACCAGTTCGGCAACGCCACGGCGGAGGCCACGTCGACCGACAACACCGTCGCCTTCGAGCCTGACGACCCGACGACGACGGTGTCCGACGCGCCGGGCCAGGAGGACCCGACCGACGAGACGACAATCGACTTCCAGGTCGTCTTCTCCAAGCCGGTCACAGGCTTTACCGCCTCCGACGTGATCCTCAGCGGCACCGCGCCTGGCACCAAGACGGCCACCGTCACCGGAAGCGGCACCACCTACAACGTGGCGGTCACCGGCGTCACGGGCAACGGCACAGTCACCGCACGCGTCCTCGTCGGCGCCGTCCGCGATGCCGCGGGCAACCCGAACACCGCCTCCAACATGAACTCCATCGAGGTTGACCGCATCGCGCCCAGCGTCGCCGTGGCCAAGGCCGCGAGCCAGGAGGACCCGACGAACGAAGGCGCCGTCGACTTCACGGTGACGTTCTCCGAAGCTGTCACCGACTTCGACGACGCCGGTGACGTCACCATCGGCGGTGGGGCAGGCGGCGCCAAGACCGCCACCATCACCGGCTCGGGCACCACGTACAACGTCGCCGTGTCGGGCATGAGCAGCAACGGCAGCGTGACCCTCGCCGTCCCGGCGGGCGCCGCCGCCGATGCCGCGGGCAATGCCAACACGGCGTCGCCCTCGCCCGCCTCGGTGGAGTACGAGACCACCGGCCCGACGGTCACGGTTGGCAAGGCCGACCTCCAGGACAACCCGACTGACGACGAAGCAGTCGACTTCACCGTGACGTTCTCCGAGTCCGTCGGTGACTTCGACGACGCCGCCGACGTCACCGTGGGCGGCACTGCCAGCGGCACCAAGGTCGCCACCATCACCGGCTCGGGCACCACCTACAACGTCGCCGTGTCGGGCATGACGCCGGGCACAGCCGGCACCGTCACCGTCGACGTGCCCGCCGCGGTGGCCCAGGACGTTGCAGGCAACGACAACGCGGCAGCCCCTTCGGCGGCCTCGGTCGCGTACGACGACGCGGCACCGACCTTCGACAGCATCATCTCCTCCGGTGGGTCGCGCGACGTCGAGGCGACGTTCAGCGAGCCGGTGGTGTGCAGCACGGTGCAGGCCGGTGACTTCCTCGCCACCGTCAACGGCTCCCCGGTGGCAGTGACCGGCGCCACGTGCGACAGCACCACCGATGCCACCGTCACCGTGACCCTGGCATCGGCGCCCAACGGCGGCGCACCGGTGGCGGTGCAGTACGTGGGCGACGCCTCCCCCGTCACCGACCCCGTCGGCAACGAGGTCGCTGCGCCCACCACTCGCACAACGACGGCGGTGACCTCGCTCACCGTCACGGTGAACCAGGCCGCGGGCCAGCCCGACCCGACCAACGAGACGACCATCGACTTCGCCGTCGTCTTCAGCGCACCGGTCAGCAACTTCACCTCGGCGGACGTGACCGTCGGCGGCGACGCAGGCGGGACCAAGACCGTCAACGTGACCGGCACAGGCGCCACGTACAACGTGGCCGTGTCGGGCATGACGACCAACGGCACGGTGACGGCCTCGGTCGCCGCAGGCAAGGCCTCCGACTCGGCGGGCAACGTCAACGCCTCGTCGACGTCGACCGACAACAGCGTCGACTACGACGGCACCCGGCCCTCGGCCACCATCACCAGGGCGGCCACCCAGGAGAACCCGACCGACGGACCCGTCATCAACTTCACCGTCGTGTTCTCCGAGGCGGTGTCCGACTTCGACGACAACAACACCGACGTGACCATCACACCCGGCACCACCACCGGCACTCCGTCGGCCGTCATCACCGGCTCGGGCACCACCTACAACGTGGCCGTATCCGGCGTCACCGGCGACGGCACGCTGAGCGTGTCGGTGCCCGCTGACGTGGCCATCGACACTGCGGGCAATTCCAACACGGCGTCGCCCACAGCGGCCACGGTCACGGTCGACAACACCGATCCCACGGTGACGGTCGACCGGGCCGCGGGCCAGCCCACGCCCACCAACGAGTCGTCGCTCGAGTTCACGGTGACGTTCTCCGAGCCCGTATCAGGCCTGACCGGCAGCGACTTCACCCTGGCGGGCGCGGCTGCCGCCACGACGGTGACGGTCACCCAGACATCGGCCAGCGTCTACACGGCATCGGTCACCGGCATGGCCAACGACGGCACGGTGACACTGACACTGCCCGCGCAGCGAGTGGAGGACACCGCAGGCAACCCGAACCAGGCCTCGACCACCACGGGCACAGGCACCGACACCGTGACCCGCGAGACGGTGCGGCCCACGGTCACGGTGAACAAGGCCTCTGGCCAGGCCGATCCCACCAACGCCTCGCCCGTGCAGTTCACCGCTGTCTTCTCCGAGCCGGTCACCGGCTTCACGGCGAGCGACGTCACGGTGACCGCACCCGGCACCGAGACAGTGACCGTTACCGCCGGGTCGCCGACCGAGTACACCATCTCGGTGGCAGGCATGGCCGACGGCGACGTCATTGCCATGGTCCCCGCCGGTGGCGCCTCCGACGTGGCGGGCAACACCAACGTCGATTCGACCTCCACCGACAACAGTGTCGCCTACGACACGACGCTGCCCACGGCCACGGTCACCAAGGCAGCCACCCAGGAGAACCCCACCGACGAGAACGTCGTCGACTTCACCGTGACCTTCTCCGAGGTCGTGAGCGACTTCGACGACGACGCCGATGTCGTGATCGGCGGCACCACGGCAGGCGCCGAGGAGCCCGACATCACCAACAGCAGCGGTGACGGCCGCACCTACAACGTGGCTGTCAGCGGGATGACGGCGGGCACAAGCGGCACCGTCACGTTGGCGGTGGGCGCAGGCGTGGCCCGTGACGCCGCGGGCAACCTCAACGCCGATGCCGTCGAGAGCGGCAGCGAGGTCACCTACGACGACATCGCCCCGCAGTTCACCGGCATCGCCGCCGAAGCAGGTTCCACCACGGTGGTAGCCCAGTTCGACGAGGCGGTCCTGTGCGGGACCGTGGCGGCGAGCGACTTCCTCGCCTCCGTGGGCGGCGTGCCTGCGGCGGTGACGGCGGCCGCGTGCACGGCACCGTCCGACGGCAGCATCGAGCTCACGCTCGGCAGCGCGCCGGGCAACAGCGACAACGTGGTCGTCACCCTCACGGGTGAGGTCACCGATGCTGCGGGCAACGCCGCACCGACCACATCGCGCAACGTCGTCGCCACGCCGCTGAGCGTCACGGTCACCCCCCATGCGGACCAGGAGAACCCCACCGACGAGACCTCGATCGAGTTCACCGTCATGTTCTCCAAGCCCGTCACCGGCTTCACCGCTTCCGACCTCAACGTCTCGGCGCCGGGAACCGACGCCGTCGCCGTGGCGCCCACGACAGGGCCTGCGACGACCTACACGGTCACCGTCTCCAACGTGTCAGGTGAAGGCGCCGTCACCGTCGCGGTGGCTGCCGGGGCAGCGCAGGACGCGGGCGGCACCTCCAACCAGGCGTCGAACACCGCCACCGTCACTCGCGACACGACGGCGCCGACGTTCACGAGCGTCGACGTCACCGCCGGCAGCGCTGACATCGTGGTCACGTTCAGTGACGACATCGACTGCGCCACCGTTGCCGCGGGCGACTTCACGGTGACCTTCAACGGCAGCGTGCCTGCAACCGAGTCGAGCATCGGCGGCTGCGCCGGTGATGACGACGTGCTCACGCTGACACTGCTCACACCGGTCGCCGCCAACACGGTGGTCACAGTCGACCTCACCGGCACCATCCAGGACCCCATCGGCAACACCGTGGCCCCGGCCACACGTGCGGACACCGCCACCGTCAGCTGATCGTGGTGCCATTCGACCGAGGGTGCCTCACCGGTACCCTCGGTCGGGATGGCTTCGGTGGGGTTGAAGGCGACGGCATTCCTGCTTGCCGCGATGGCGGCGCTGCCTGCCTGCGCGTCCAAGCCACGCCCGCTCGCCGTCGACCCGTCGTTGCCCGCTCCCGCCGAGGCCACCGCCCCGACGTCGGCAGCGCCGACAACCACGGCGCCCCCCGCCCCGGCCCCGACGACCACTGCGCCGCCTGCACCGACGCGGGCCGTAGTGGAAGCGCCGTGGACCCCGATGGCCACGGTCGGGCCGATCACCCTGGTGCACCCTTCGCGACGGGTTGAGCGGGTGGGGTTCCACGAGTCGAACCACGACGGGGCGCAGCACCTGGCGCCCCTGGCGACGGCGGCTGCGCCCACGACGCTGGAGGCGCGGGAACGGGGCACCGGGGCACGCACGGCGGCCGACGTGGTCGTCGACCCCGCCGTCGAGATCCGTTCGCCGGTGACCGGTCGGGTGAAGCGGTCGGGCGGCTATGTCCTCTACTGCAAGCACTCCGACGACTACGTCGTCATCGCGCCGGACGCCCAGCCGACGTGGGAGGTCAAGGTCCTCCACATCGACGGGGTGCGGGTGAAGGCGGGCGACCGGGTGGTGGCGGGCGTCACCGTGCTGGCACCGCGGGCGACGCAGTTGCCCTTCGAATCACAGGTCGACGAACTGCGCACGGCCGACCCGGCGTGGCCCCACGTGCACATCGAGGTGGTCGACCCGGCGATCAAAGACCGTCCCACGCCCGGTGGCGGCTGCCCTTGACGGGTAAGGCCTCCGCCATGGACAACGGCGGGTTTCGGGAGACGGTCGGGTTGGAAGTCGTCGACGGCTCAGGCGACCAGGTGCAGGTGGTGTTGGAGGCCGACGAGCGCCACGTCAACCCCTACGGCACGGTGCACGGCGGTGCTCTGGCGACGTTGGCCGACGTGGCCATGGGCACGGCGGCGGCCACCGGAGACAACCGCCCGGTCACCATTGAGATGAAGGTCACGTACCTCGAAGCGGCCCAGCCCGGCCGGCTCACGGCGACGGCCACCGTTCGGCGCCGAGGCAAGCGCATCATCATCGTGGAGTGCGACATCGACGATGCCGACGGCAGCGCAGTTGCCCACGGCATCGCCACGTTCACCGTCGTCTGACGGGAAATTCCCGGCACCACCCGGTTGATCCGGGGCCGAAGACGTACCTTTCTGCCATGAGCTTCACGCGGCGCTGGCGACGCAAGCCCACGTTCACGGCAGCCACGCTGGCGGCGTTGTTCGCCGGAACTGCGTGCGGCTCCCCCACGCCGGCCGTACCCCGAGCCGGTGACACCTCCACCACGACGAGCTCCACGACGTCTCCGCCGTCGTCGACCACCTCGTCGTCGGAGGCAAGCACGACGACCACGAGCGGCCCTCGACAAACGGCTTCCAGTACGAGCTCCACGACGTCTTCGTCCTCGCCGACCACGACCACCAGTGGGATGCGGTACCCCTACTGCGAGACATACCCGGACGGCACGTCGATGTGCGTGACAGACGGCCGTCCGCTCCGCCGCCGTCGTCGGCGTCGCGGCGTGCTGCTCCCGTTGGGCGGCGACGCGGGCGATGCCGACGCCCGTGGCGAGTACGCCTCCGTAGCCTCGTTCGGCGAGTTGGCGCTACGGCTGATGGCCGTGGGCGCGCCGGTCGAACTGGTCGAGGCCTGCCATCGGGCCGCCCTCGACGAGATTCGCCATGCCCGTCAGGCCGACGCCCTGGCCGACCGCACCCGGCCCCGCTTCGGTGCCATCCCCGAACTGCTCGGGCGACGCATCGGCGGTTCGGCTCGATCGAGGCGGGCGCAACTACGGCGGATCGCCGTGGAGTCGTTCACCGACGGCTGGCTGAACGAGAGCGCGGCGGCGGCCCGACTCCGCCAGCGCGCTGAGGCCGCCACGGGCGACGCCAGAGCAACGCTCCTGGCCATGGCCGCCGACGAAGACGGCCACGCCGAGCTGGCCCGCGACATCGTGACGTGGTGCTTCGACGAAGACCCCGCCGCCGTCGGCCCCGCGTTGGCCGCGCTCGCAAGCTGAGTCGCGCTGGTCGATCTGTGGTGAAGCAGGGCTTCGTGAATCGCACGACGAGGGCCAACGTGGAGCGCCAACGCCAGTACATCCGCGAGCACGGGGAGGCTCCGTCGGGTGAGGTAGTGGGGTAGCCAGGCTGCGTGGTGGCCGGGGAACGTGTCGACAGGCCTTGTCGTGTCACCGCCGGCGGTGACCCCCCTGCCCACTTGTCTCAGGTCACGAGTCCGTTGCACCCGTTCGCATGAGGAACTCGGCCACCTTTGCCGTTACGACGGCGAAGGTGCTGATCCCCACAACCATGGTCACGGCTCCGATCACGCGGCCTGCGGCCGTGACGGGGTACACGTCTCCATACCCCACGGTCGTGATCGTGGTGGACGACCACCACAGGGCATCGAAGAAGGAGTGCACGCGCCCGTCGGCACCGACATCCTCCGCAAGCGTGAAGCCGACGGCCGACGTGAGCCAGGTCAGGCCGGCCATGGCGAGGGCGAACGCGGCAGCGTGGCGCCGAAGGATGGTCCGTCCTTCGGCCCTGCTGCCTTTACGGCCGCTCCGCTGCGCCACCGCGTACGCTGATGAGCGACGGGAGGACTCCATGACCTTCGAGCGCATCACCGTGGAACCGGACAAGATGGGCGGGCAGCCGTGCATTCGCGGGCTGCGGATTCCGGTCGCGACGGTCGTCGTGATGGTGGCCGACGGTATGAGCCCCGAGCAGATCGTGGATGAGCTCCCCGACCTCGAAGCGGCGGACGTGGCCGAAGCACTCCGGTACGCCGCTGAGGCACTCCGCGAGCGAGAGTTGCCGCTCCGCCGGCCTGCGTGAAGTTCCTGGTCGACCAGAACCTGTCGCCGCTCCTCACTGCGGGTCTGCGCGACGCCGGGCACGACGCAGTTCACACGCGAGATCTCGGCTTGCAGCAGGCGAGCGACACGGTCGTGTTGGCAACGGCAAGCGATCAGGGCCCCATCGTCGTCTCCGCCGATACCGAATTCGGGACGCTGCTCGCTGCCAGTCGAGCAGACGGTCCCTCAGTGGTACTCGTCCGCCGCCCATCAGATCGGTCAGCGCGTCAGGTCTTGGCGCTCATCCTCGCCAACCTCGACGCTGCGGCGGATGCGCTCGCAGAAGGCGCAATTGTGGTCTTGGACGCGGAGCGGGTTCGGGTGCGGCGCTTGCCGCTCTACTGAGGCCGGAGGGTCACGTAGACGGGCAGGCCGGTTCGAGCAATGACTGGTTGTGGACTTGACTTGTCTATATAGACATGCGGCGGGATTGGTCCACCACCGTCAATGCCGGGATTCCTAGCGTTTCGTGGCATGGCCACTCCCGCCCGACACGTCACCGTCATCCGACCCTCGACCGCGGAGGCAAGGCGATCGGAGTCCTCGCCTCGATCCTCTGAGGCTGCCCCGCGCCCGCAATCGAGTGAACGCGGCCGAATCGCAATCGCGCCGCGGCTCTTATGTACTAACACCCTTTGGCCGACCGTTGAGGGTCAGGCGCTCACCCTCAGCGCGCCCTCTTCCGTGCTGCGCTCCGGCGACGGTGACCGTTGAGTGTCCGTGGACCTCAAGCCTGTCCGTCGAGTCGTGCCGACTCCGCAGCGGCCAACAGTGCCGTCGCGAGCCGCCGGAATTCTGCGTAGGCGGATCGGGCGAGGGCGCCCCCGGTCGAGACCCGGCGGACGCCGGCGGCGGCGAGTTCGGGGATCGAAGGCCCGCCCGACAGGATGAGCACGTTCACCGGCACCCCCACCTCGGCCACGACGGTCGCGATCTGGCTCAGGTCGACAAGGCCGGGGGCGTAGACGACATCGGCCCCCGCGTCCCGGTAGGCGAGCAGGCGGGTGATCGTGTCGTCCAGGTCGCCGGCGCCGTAGAGGAGGTTCTCGGCCCTGGCCGTGAGGACGAGATCCTCGTCATGCGCGGCGTCGGCGGCGGCCGCCACCCGCTCGGCGGCCACCTCGACAGGGTTGATCACGCCGGCGAACGGGTTGAAGTCCTCGATCGACAGGCCCGCGGCTCCCGTCGACGCGAGCCGGCGCACAACGGGGCCGATGCCCACGATGTCGGCCGAGAAGCAGTACTCGGCATCGACGTTCAAGGGGACATCGACCGCGGCCACCACGGCGGCGGCGTGCGCGACCAGTTCGTCGAGGGTCACTTTCTGGTCCTCTTTCCCAAGACTGGCGGCGTGGCCCGAACTGGTGGTGGCGAGGGCCGGGAACCCGAGCGAGGCCAGAGTGGTCGCCGAGCCGATGTCCCAGGGGTTCGGCATGACGAAGATGCCGGTCGCGTGGAGGTCGCGGAAGGCCGTCACGGCGCGTCGACGCCGAGTTCTTCTGCGAGCGAACGGCGGCCGGCGGCGGTGATGTCGAGCCGCCTCGCCTCCTGCGGCGAGCGCCGGAGCCAGCCGCGGGAGACCATCGTCGCCAGCAGCGCTGCGCCGGCCGCGCCGCCGAGGTGGTGGCGGCGCTCGGTCCAGTCCAGGCACGTGCGCACCAGGGGCCGAGACGAGGTGCTCGGGAGCTCGACCTCGAGGCGCGCGAACAGGTCGCACCCGGTACCCGTCAGGGCCGCCCCGTCGGCCTCGATCTCGATTGCGCCCAGCTCGGCGAGGCGGTCGAAGACCCGGACGCCAAGCTCGCCCGCGAGATGGTCGTAGCACGTCCGCGCCGGGCCGATGCGCCCGCCGTTCGGACGCACAACGGGCACGGGGGCGGCCGTCACCATTGACTCGATGAGCGTGGCCACCTCGGCCCCCGCGAGCCCGAAGTAGCGGTGGCGGCCCTGGGAGACCACGGTGACGAGTCCGGCGTCGATGAGCACGCCGAGGTGCTCGCTTGCCGTGGAGGGCGCGATCCCGACGTGGCGAGCCAGCTCGGTCCCGGTGTGGGCGGTGCCGCCCATGAGCGCGGTGACGAGGTCGGCCCGGGCCTGGGCGCCGAGGGCGGAGGCGACCGTCACGAGGCGCTCGGAGTCCATCTCGACACCGTAGGCACCCGACGTTTCGGCGCGCTCCGAAACGTGCCTCCCGTACGGTCGACGTCGTGGACGCAAAGGCGCAACTCGTCGACTGGCTCGTCCCGGCCCCATTGACCGGCTCGGTCCAGGCCGGAATGGCCCGGTTCTCGGAGGGCGACGAGCACTCGCGACGGCGCGCAATCGCCGACTCTCGGCTGGCGATGCTCGATCCCGCCCAGCTTCGCGGGGCAGCACGCCGATGTACTGCGGCGAAGATCGCCGGCCGTGATGAGGTCGAGATCATGTCCGAGCTGGCGCGGACCGTGCCGGTGGCCGTACTGGCCGCCGCCTTGGGGGCGGCGGACCCCGATACCGCCGTCGCCGCCACCCGTCGGCTGTGCCTCGCCCTGGCGCCTCCCGAGGGATCGAGCCCGAGCTGTGGGTGGCCGGAGGTCCGCGAACTCGCAGGGCTCCTCGGGCTCGACCACGACGTCGACACCGACGAAGCCGTGAACGTGGTCGCCCTCCTCTTTCAGGCCATGGACGCCACCGCCGGGCTCATAGGCAACGCCCTCCGGGCTGCCGCCGGGCCGCCGCCCGTGACGGTGGTTCGCACGATGCGCGTGACGCCGGCTGGAGACCACCGCGCCGTCGGCCTCGAGGCCGCCGATCCGCCGCTGCCATTCGGCGCCGGTCGTCACCGCTGCCCGGGCGAGGCCCACGCCCTCGCTCTCGCGGCCGGGGTCCTCGACGCGTTGGATGCCGCAGGCGCTGTGGTCATCGACGCGCCTGACGCCGACGAACCGCGGCTGAATCTCCGAATCCCGACGGTTGTCGCGGTACGTCTCGACCGCTGAGCCGACGTGCTCGGGCGAGGTCGAGCCCACCTAATCCTCCGGGAATCCACCCGGCAGAACCCGCAGATGCAGTGGGTGAGGTGCGAAACAAAGACTGAGAAACCCGCGGGAACCGCAGGTCACGAGCCCAGTGGACCTGGGTTGTCATTGGACGAACCAGTCACTCGTGGTAGCTGGTCGTGCCCTGGTTGTGCCGTAGCCGAACTCCGCGGTCGGCTGCGGCCGCGCCACGTACCATGACAGCGTGCCGTTTGAACGCATCTCCGTCGATCACCAGATCATGGGCGGCGTTCCCTGCATCCGCGGAACCCGCGTCCCTGTGGCCACGGTCGTCGGCATGCTCGCCGAGGGGATGACGCCGCACGAGATCCTCGACGCCTATCCGTACCTGGAGGCGGACGACATCCAGGAGGCGCTGGAGTACGCCGCGGAGGCCGTCCGCGAGCGTGAGCTCCCGCTCCGGCGAGGCGCTTGAAGTTCCTGCTCGACGAGAGCGTCTCGCCTCTCGTGAAACAGCCGCTCCTTGCTGCGGGGCACGACGTGATCCACCTTCATGATCTCGGCTTGCGAGGCGCCCCTGATCCCGCCGTCGTCGACGCCGCGGTGGGAGCCGGCCGGGTACTCGTCACGCTGGACACGGACTTCGGAGAACTGGTCACCCGAGCGGGCTCGCACCTGCCGAGCATCGTCTTGTTCCGAGGCGCCGTGACCAGACGTCCCGACAGGCAGGCGGCGCTCCTTCTGGAGAACCTCGATCAGTTCGAGGTGGACCTCGATGCGGGGGCGGTGGTCGTCATTGGCGACGACCGCGTGCGGGTTCGTCGCCTGCCCATCGAGTAACCGGCCGCACCCCAGCCGCGAAGTGCCCGGTTCGAGCAATGACTGGTTGTGGACCTGGGTTGTCATTGGACGAACCGGCCCATGCTCGTCACCAGGCCGCCACTCTCCCTGCCTACGGGGTGATCACTTCGACTCCCAAGGAGGGCGCTCGGGCGAGTGCTACGTCCGCCGTCACCAACGGAGCGCCGAGGTGGCGGGCGAGTACGACGTAGAGCGCGTCGTTCACGACAACGTTGTGACGGAGCGCCCACGCCTCGTCCAGCAGCGATCGGACCTGGACGCGTCGGACCGGCGCCGCCAGGAGTCGGTCGAGTGCCACAGCAGCACGAGCGCCTGACAGCCTCCCGTGCATCTCCGCACGTCGGAGTGCCGCCGCCACTTCCGCGAAGTAGATCTCGGGCACCCACTCGACCACCGGCCGAGGAACGCGTGCGACCAACGACTTTCCCCGTTCGGTCCCCAGGAGCACCTCGACGCCCGCAGAGGCGTCGACGACGACCGGCGTAGTCAAACCTCGCCTGCCTCCCGAGCCTCACGAAGAAGCTCCGCGGCACTCGTGCCCAGGTCGACGGGTTCGTCTGTAGCGATGACATCGAGCCACTCGTCGAACGTCATCGTCGGCTCCTCGTCCTCGATGAGGACGACCACGGGATCGTTATCGAAGCGCTCGGCGGGACGGGCCATGCAGAAAGCGTACCCAGCGAAGTTAGAAGGAGCGGGCGCTTTCGCGCATCGCGGCCGAAGCGGGGAAAGACCGGTTCGTACAAAGACAAGCAGAGTGGGCCTAACTGAACAGAATAAGAACCTTGGCCTGACGGTTGCCGCGGTTCCAGTGCGGCTCTCGCCACGCCACGAGAAGGTGCGCCGAGACGGCTAATGGTCTCGAACGAGTAGATCGACACTGTTGGCGTGGGATGATGGGGGCTGTGGCCAACGAGCTTCTCGACCTCATTGACGCCGACCCGGCGGTCGTCCACGGGCAAGCCCGGTTCCGAGGAACGCGCATCCCCGTCAGCGTCGTACTCGACTGCCTTGCGGTCGGGATGACAGCCGAGGAGATCCACGGGCAGTACCCGTCGTTGCCGGACGAGGCGGTCCGTGCCGCCATCGCATACGGCGCGTTACTGGCACGCGAAGAGTTGCACCCGCTGGAGCCCATGCCTCGGTGAGGCTCAAGCTCGACGAGAACCTTCCAGACGAGGCGCGGGTCGCCGCAGTCGCACTGGGCCACGATGTCGACACCGTCGTAGATGAGGACCTTGGCGGTGCCAGCGATCCTGAAGTCCTTGCAGCCGCGCTGCGGGACGACCGGTTCGTGATCACCCTGGACCGCGGGTTCGGAGACGTCCGCCGCTACCCGCCCGGCACCCACGCCGGCATCGCCGTCCTTCGGGTGGACTCGCAGGACGCACGGACCGTTGCCGAATCGTTGACGACGTTCCTCGGCAACGACGCTCTCGGCGACCTCCGGGGCTGCATCGTCGTCGTTCGGGGCCACCTCGTCCGCATCCGCCGCCCGGACTGAGAGCCGCTGCGACCCACCAAAGGTTCTTATTGATGAGCGAGTGGGCGTAACAGTGCCTGATCCCATGACATAGGCGACATCTGTGTCAGGACATAGGAGACACCCGAGCCGAGGAGTCTCCTGTGGACATGGGGCGGTACCTGGTCGAGGCGCACCTGCGCGAGGGGCGGTCGGTGGCCGAACTGGCGGCGGCCCACGGTGTGCACCGCAGCTGGATCTACAAGTTGCTGGCCCGCTACCGCGCCGAGGGCGAGGCCGGGTTGGCTCCGAGATCGCG
>DATLNE010000053.1 GCA_035536915.1 Acidimicrobiales bacterium | reverse complement strand
TCGGCGAACTGCTCGGGGCTCGTGCCGCACAGATCGCGCGACGGTTGGATGGTGACGACGTGTCGGGGCGCCATGACGAAACGCTAGGAATGTCGCCCCACCGAAGTGGTGGACCTAAAGCGCCGCAGGTCTTATGTACTCCGGAGTCACGCGACGAGGTGGCGGACGACGCGAGCGACGTTGCGGTGGTTGCGGAGGCTCTGGATGAGGCTCGGGGCGTAGTTGGAACTTGTTACGACGACCTCGCACCCGTCCCCCACGCAGACAGCGCGCGCCTGCAGGCGGTAGCCCTTGTCGCCGTCGACGCCCCAAAGGCCGACGCCACCCTCGATCGAGAAGGCAGCCCCGTCGGCAACGATCTTCGTCCCGGCGAGCCCGAGGGCCCCCATCTCGAACAAGGCAGTTTGCACCCGGGACGCCACCGATTCGATCGATCCTTTGACCCGCAGGCTCGCGGTGGACGAGTCGGCGGCCACGCCCGGTTCCTTGCTTCGCCGCAACTCCAAAGCGGGCCACATGAGCAGGAGCAGAACCTCACCAAGCACCACAGCCGCCGAACCGGTCAACCCCTCGGCAACAGCGAACAAAGCAAGGACGCAGGCGGCCGCGATGACAACAACGGCGACGTACGCAAGCCTCCGGCGTCGGCGCAACGCTCCGATCGTCGGATGCTCGACCGGATCGGTCTCGAAGCACCTGATAGCGACACCGTCGTCGCGTTCCGGAGGGAGGGTCCGAGGCCTCGGCGTCAGGAGCACCCGCGCTTGATAGAGGACCGCTAGCGCCGGGGGGACAGCGCCGGCGATTGCCACCATCGACTCCATGCGTCCCCCTCGTTGATTTCGCAGTAGGTACAGCTATACGTGTAACTACTGCGAAATCAACGACTGGGGGAGCGGCCCGGTGTGGACCACGGTGAGCACTTTGGTCGCACGGGTGAGTGCGACGTACAGCGCCCGCAAACCCTGAGGCGCTTCCTCCACGATCTGCGCAGGCTCCACCACGACGACGCCGTCGAACTCCAGGCCCTTCACGATGTCGACGGGCACCAGCGTCACGGCCTCGTCCAAGCCGTCGGCGTCGGCCTCCCCGAACTGCAGCCCCGCCTCCCGCAGCGACGCCGCCAACGACTCGCGCATCGACGGCGGGAAGATCACGGCCCGGGTGCCTGTCCCGACACGCCCCGCCTCCTCGCGCACCGCTTCGGCCACCGCCGCACCCAACTCCCCCGGCGCTGCCTGCACGATGCGCGGCGGCATCTCCGTCGAACGCACCGACCGGGGCCGGCGCAGGTGGGGTGCGGCCTCGGCCAGCACCCGCCCCGCCAGCTCCATGATCTCGGCGGGCGTGCGGTAGTTCACCGACAGCTCGACCACCCGGGGCGGGCGGCGCGTCGGCAGGTGCTCAAGGATCTCGTCCCACGACGACGGCGCCCGGTGCCCGGTGGCCTGGGCGATGTCGCCCACCACCGTCATCGACCCCGAGATCGACCGCCGGTTGAGCATGCGCAACTGCATGGGGGTGAGGTCCTGCGCCTCGTCGACGACGATGTGCCCGTACGCCCGCACGTCGTCGTCGGGCGAGTGCTTGCGCGCCCCCAACAACACCCGGGCCTCGTCGAGCAACGGCAGGTCGGCGGGCGTCCACGGGATGGCTTCCAACGAGGACGACCGCGGCCGCGCCAACGCCGCACACTCCTCCGGAGACAACGTCCCCCGCCCGGCCAACGCGATCAGCGGCGGCGCCCCGAACAGGTCGTGCACCAGCTCCTCGGCCAGCAGCACCGGCCACATCCGGTCGAGCGCCTCGGCGATGACGGGCAGCCGCCGCAGCTCCCGCGCCAGATCGGCATCACCCATCACGGCGGAGCCTTCCTCGGGCGTCCGCGTGCGCTCGACGAACGAGGCGTACTGCTGCTGCAGCCGCCGCGTCACCAGCGTCTCCACGGCACGACGGCGGCTGTTGTGCGGCCCCGGCCGCCGACGGGCTTGAGCCACGATCTGCTCGGAGTCGGCCACCGTCAGCCGCAACGTCGTCGACCCGTAGCCCACGGCAATGTCGCGACGCAGCGGTCGCTGCCGGTCGCGCACCGCCCGCGACAGCACCCGCGCCATGCGGGCGTCGCCCTTCACCCGCGTCGCGGCAGGCGAGTCGACCCCCCGAGCCCGCACGTCGGTGACGAGCCCCTCGATGGTGGTCAGCGCCACGCCGCTCTCGCCCAGCGACGGCAGTACCTGCCCGATGTAGCGGAGGAACAGCGGGTTGGGCCCCACCACCAGCACGCCCTGGCGCTCCAAGGGGAACCGGTAGGTGTAGATGAGGTAGGCCGCCCGGTGCAGCGCGACGGCCGTCTTGCCGGTGCCCGGCCCGCCCTGCACGACCAGCACCCCGGGCAGCTCGGCCCGGATGACCTCGTCCTGCTCCTTCTGGACGGTGGCCACGATGTCGCGCATCTGGCCGGAGCGCGACCGCTCCAAGGCCGCCAACAGGGCCGACGTGCCTACCGGCTCGTAGTCGTCGTCGCCGTGGCTGTCGCCGTTGCCGTTGCCCGCGCTCCCGTCCCCTGACAGGGCGAACACTTCGTCCTCGATGCCGAGCAGCCGCCGTCCCTCGCTGGCGAAGTGGCGCCGTCGGGTCAGCCCCATGGGGTGGCGTCCGGTGGCCCGGTAGAACGGCTCGGCCACCGGCGCCCGCCAGTCGACCACCAGCGGTTCCTGATCCTCGGCGGACACGGCCAGGCGCCCGATGTGGAAGGTGTCGCCGTCGTCGCGGTCGATGCGCCCGAAGATCAACGACTCCCGCCCGATGTCGAGCTGGTTGAGGCGCTGGAGCGTCGTGTGCACCACGACCTCGCGCTGTTCGACGGCCTGGAAGGTGCCGCCCCGCTGCTTCAGGGCGTCGTCGAGCGTCGCCCGAGCGGCGGCGCGCAGCGCCTCCACCCGGTCGTAGGCACGGTCGATGAAGGCCTGCTCGGCCTGCAACTCTGGGTGCTGTCCCACGCTGTCCTCGGGAGCCCGTCCCGCGTCTGCGGGACGTTCCAGGGTAGTGGGGTCAGGCCTATGGGCGCGCTACGCGCGTCACAGCCTGCTCGATGAACCGCAGGAGCTCGTCGAGGTTGAACGGCTTGGTGACGTAGTAGTCGGCGCCTGCCCGCCAGCCCTTCCACACGTCTTCGTCGTTGGCCTTGGCCGACAGCAGGACCACGGGGATGCCCCTGGTCGCCGGGTTCGACTTCAAGGCGGCGAGTACGTCGAAGCCGTCACGCTTGGGCATCATCACGTCGAGCACAATGACGTCGGGGGCCATGGTGCGAGCGAGGGAACGAGCGTCGTCGCCGTTGTCGCAGCCCGCCACCGTGTACCCCTCGAACTCGAGGTTGGCGGTCAGCAACCGGCGGACGTCGTTGTCGTCGTCGGCGACGAGCACGCGGCCGCGGGTGGCGACTGCCTCGGGGATGTCGATGGCCGTCATGATGAGTTCAAATATCGGCGTCGGGCGACGACCGCCTTGAGGAAAAGTCGCGCAGAGTGTGGGAAAAGGGTCAGAACGGGCCATGACAGGAGTGGTCCGGTCGGACCGGTTACTCGTTGTCTGGGTAACGTCGCCGGCATGGCGCTCCCGCTGCAGTCGTCGTCCTTCCTCCGCGCCTGTCGCCAAGAACCAGTGGACCGCACGCCGGTCTGGTTCATGCGCCAGGCAGGACGCTCGCTCCCCGAGTACCGCGCCGTGCGAGGCCAGGGCAGCATCCTCGACGCCATCCGGGTGCCCGACCTGGCCGTCGAGATCACGCTCCAACCGGTGCGCCGCTACGGCGTCGACGCCGCCATCCTCTACTCCGACATCGTCGTGCCCGTGGCCGCCATCGACTTCGGGGTCGACGTGGCGCCGGGCGTCGGTCCCGTCGTGGCCCAACCCTTCGCCTCCAAGGACGACCTGGGTCGGCTCCGCCCACTGGAGCCCGAGGTCGACACCCCCTACGTGCTGGAGGCGGTACGCATCCTGGCCGGCGAACTCGACGTGCCGTTGATCGGCTTCGCGGGTGCCCCCTTCACCGTGGCCTCCTACCTCATCGAAGGGCGGCCGTCGCGCACGTACGCCAAGACGAAGGCGCTCATGAAGGGCGAGCCGTCGACGTGGTTCGCGCTGGTCGACGCCTTGGCCGAACTCGCCCTCACATCGCTGCGCTCGCAGATCGACGCCGGTGCCTCGGCCATCCAGCTCTTCGACTCCTGGGCGGGGGCGCTGTCGCCCCGCGACTACGCCGAGTACGTGCTGCCCGCCAGCCGCCGCATCTTCGAGGGGCTGGCCGACACCGGCGTGCCGCGCCTCCACTTCGGCGTGGGCACCGGCGAGCTGCTCGGGCTCATGGCGTCGGCGGGCGCCGACGTGGTGGGCGTCGACTGGCGGGTGCCGCTCGACGTCGCCGTGGAACGCATCGGGCCTGACAAGGCCGTGCAGGGCAACCTCGACCCTGCCGTCTGCCTCGCCCCGTGGGAGGTCGTCGAAGCCGAGACCCGAGCCGTGCTCGACGCAGGCCGCGCCGCCCCGGGCCATGTGTTCAACCTGGGCCACGGCGTGCTGCCCGAGACCGACCCCGACGTGCTGAAGCGGGTGGTGGAGGTCGTCCACGGTGGCTGACGTCGGCGTGCTCGTCATGTCGTACGGCACGCCGTCGGGCCCCGACGGCATCGAGGCCTATTACACCGACATCCGCCGCGGCCATCCGCCCACCGCCGAGCAACTGGCCGACCTCCGTCGTCGCTACGACGCCATCGGCGGGGTCTCGCCGTTGGCAGAGCGGACCGCCGCCCAGGTGGCCGGGCTGCAGGTGGCGCTCGACGCCACCGACCCCGGCCGCTTCGCCGTGTTCTCCGGCGCCAAGCACTCGACGCCGTCGATCGAAGACGGCATGAACGCAATCGCGACGGCGGGCCTCGTCGACGTCGTCGCCCTCGTGCTGGCCCCGCACTACTCGGCGCTGTCGGTGGGCCAGTACTTCGAACGCGTCGACGCGGCCGCCACCGACAACATGGCCGTCACCTACGTGCACGACTGGCACCTGGAGCCGGTGCTCGTCGACCTGCTGGCCGAGCGGGTGGGCGAGGCACTGGCCCGCTTCTCCGGCGACGCCGTGGTGGAGACGTTGGTGACCGCCCACTCGTTGCCCGCCCGGGTGGTGGACATGGACGACCCCTATCCCGGCCAGGTAGCGGCGACGGCCGAGGCGGTGGCCGAGGCGGCCGGCCTGACGCGGTGGCAGGTGGCGTGGCAGAGCGCGGCGCGCACGCCCGAGCCGTGGCTCGGCCCCGACGTCCTCGACGTCATCCCCGCGCTGGCAAGCACGGCCGACGGCGTGCTCGTGTGCCCCGCCGGGTTCGTGTCGGACCACTTGGAGATCCTCTACGACCTCGACGTGCAGGCCCGGGAGGTGGCGGAGTCGGCCGGGCTGCGCTTCGAGCGCACGGCGTCGTTGAACGACGACAAACGCTTCCTGGCCATGCTGGCCGACGTGGTGCGGGTCGCCGCTGCATGACGACACGGCTCATGGTCGTCGGCGGCGGCATCGCAGGCTTGGCGGCGGCATGGGAAGCGGTGCAGCGGGGCGCCGAGGTGACGGTGCTCGAAGCGGGGCCGCGGCTGGGCGGCAAGATCGAGACGGGCTCGGTCGACGGTGTGCCCGTGGAGTCGGGGCCCGACGCCTTCCTGGCTCGTGTGCCATGGGCCGTCGACCTGTGCCGCGAGCTCGACCTCGACCTGGTGGCGCCCGCGGTGGGGCGGGCGCTGGTGTGGTCGGGCGGGCGCTTGCGGCCTGTCCCCGAAGGCATGTTGCTGGGGGTGCCCACGGGCGTGACGGCGATGGCGCGCTCGGGGCTCCTGTCGCCGTTGGGGATGGCCCGCGCCGCCTTCGACTTCGTGCTGCCGCGGACGCCGGTCGACGGCGACGTCTCGGTCGGCGAATTGGTGTCGCGCCGGCTCGGGCGCGAGGTGCTCGAACGGTTGGTCGACCCACTGATCGGCGGCATCAACGCCGGGCGCGCCGACCAGTTGAGCGCGGCCGCAGTGGCGCCCCAGGTGGTGGCCGCCGCCAAGGCCCACCGCAGCTTGGTGCTCGGCGCTCGTCGCACGCGGACGGTGAGCGAAGGACCGGTGTTCCTCACCGTTCCTCAAGGGCTCAGCGTGCTGGTCGAGACCCTGGTGGCACGACTGCGCCAGGCGGGCGCCGAGGTGCGCACCGACTCGCCGGTGTCGTCGCTCGACGACCTCGACGGCAACGTGGTGCTCGCCGTCCCCGCGCCCGCGGCGGCCTCGTTGCTCGGTGGTGAGGCAGGCCAGTTGCTGGCGGGCATCGAGCACGCATCGGTGGCCTTGGTGACCATGGCGTACCCGGCCGACGCCGTGCCTTCCTTGCAGGCCTCCGGGTTCTTGGTGCCCCGACGGGAAGGCCGGCTGCTGACGGCATGCTCGTTCGGCACGGTGAAGTGGCCGCACTGGGCGCCGCCGGAACAAGTGGTGCTGCGAGTCTCGGCGGGACGGGCGGGCGACGATCGTGCGCTGCGGCTGACCGACGACCAGTTGGCTCGGCGCCTGCACGCCGAGTTGGTGGAGCTTGCCGGTGTCAGCGCCGAGCCGACGAGCACGCACGTACGCCGGTGGGTCGACGGGTTCCCGCAGTACCGCGTGGGCCACCTCGACCGGGTGGCCCGCATCGAGCAGGCGCTGCCCGCCCACGTCGCCGTGGCGGGCGCCGCCTACCGGGGGCTGGGCATCCCGGCCTGCATCAAGCAAGGCCGCGACGCCGCAGCACGCCTCGTCCCGAGTACATAGCTCACCGTTCCGGTGAGCTATGTACTCGGGAGTTCTTTAAGTGCGGCCGAAGGCGCCTGTGAGCAGCAGGATCAGCAGGATGACGAGCAACACGCCGCCTAAGCCGATGCCGCGAGAGCGATACGCACCTCCGCCGTACCCCAGTCCGCCGCCGACGGCCAGGACGATGAGGAGGATGAGGAGGATGAGGAGGAGCATGGCCGACGTGTTCCCGGCACCGCACGGGGCAAAACCACCCCGATGAGCGCCCTCGACCTGCGCATCGCACCGATGCTGGCCACCTCAGGCACCTTGCCCAAGGACGACGAGCGGTGGTCGTTCGAGGTGAAGTGGGACGGCGTGCGGGCGCTCACCTACCTCGACGGCGACCGCATGCGCATGGAGAGCCGCAACCTGCTCGACATCACGCCGCGCTACCCCGAACTGCACGGGCTGCCCGAGGCCCTCGGCGGCCGAGGGGCGGTGCTCGACGGCGAGGTCGTGAGCTTCGACGAGGCGGGGCGGCCCAGCTTCGGCCGCCTGCAACACCGCATGCACGTGGCGGGCGAACGCGACGTGCGCGCCCGCATGCACGAGTACCCCGTCGTCTACATGGCCTTCGACGTGCTGTGGCTCGACGGCGAGTCGCTGATGCGCAGGCCGTACCTCGAACGCCGTGAGGTACTGGCCTCGCTCGGCTTGAACGACCCGTCCTGGCAGATGCCCGGGCACCACATCGGTGACGGCGCCGCCATGCTCGCGGCGTCGCGCGAGCGCGGCCTCGAAGGCATCATCGCCAAGCAGGTCGACACGCCCTACGAGGCGGGCAAGCGCTCTCGCTGCTGGCTCAAGGTCAAGAACACAGCCCGCCAAGAGGTGGTCGTCGGCGGGTGGTTGGAGGGCTCCGGCAATCGCACCAACCGCATCGGCGCCCTGCTCGTCGGCTACTACGAGGGCGACCACCTGCACTTCGCGGGCAAGGTCGGCACCGGCTACACCGACCGCATGCTGGCCGAGTTGGCCCAGACGCTCGCTCCCCTGGGCCGGCCGACCAGCCCGTTCAGCGACAAGGTCCCCTACAAGCAGGCCCACTTCGTCGAGCCCACCCTCGTCTGTGATGTCGAGTTCACCGAGTGGACCGCTACGAATACGCTGCGTCACCCGTCGTTCAAGGGGCTGAGAGACGACAAGGCTCCACGAGACGTGGTGAAAGAGCCCTTGTTCGGGGGACAATGAGGCCATGCCCCGGTCCATCTGGAGTGGCGCCATCAGCTTCGGGCTGGTGAACGTGCCCGTGAAGCTCTACACCGCCGTCCGCAAGAAGGACGTCCGCTTCCACCAACTCCACGAGAAGGACGGGTCGCGCATCAAGCAGAAGCGCTTCTGCGAGGCCGAGGAGAAGGAAGTCCCCTACGAGGAGATCGTCAAGGGCTACGAGCTCGGTGGCGGCCAGTACGTGATGATCGAGCCCGACGAGCTCGATGCCCTCGACCCCGAGGCCACCCACACCATCGACATCGAGGACTTCGTCGAGCTCGACGACATCGACCCGCTCTTCTACGACAGCTCGTACTACGTGGTGCCCGACGAGCGGGGCAAGAAGGCGTACCGGCTTTTACTCGAAGCGATGCGTGACGCCAACCGGGTCGGCATCGCCAACGTGGTCATGCGCACCAAGCAGTACCTCGTGGCCATCCGCCCCGTGGGTGACGCGCTGGTGATGTCGACCATGAACTTCGTCGACGAGGTGGTTCCGGTGGAAGACCTCGAAGGGCTGCCCACCGGGCGCATCGAGGTGTCGGACCGCGAGCTGAAGATGGCCAACCAGTTGATCGAGTCGCTGGCCACCGACTTCGACCCCGAGAAGTACCACGACACCTACCGCGAGCGGGTGCTGGAACTGATCGAGCAGAAGGCGTCGGGCAAGGAGATCGTGGCGCCCAAGGCTCCCGACAAGCCCGCGCCGGTGGTCGACCTCATGGCCGCCTTGGAGGCGTCCCTCAACGCCGCCAAGGAAGGGCGCAAGGCCAAAGCGGCCGACGACGACAGCGAGGCGCCGGCCAAGCGCACGCCCGCCAAGAAGGCGGCCAAGGCGAGCAAGTCGACCAAGAAGGCCGCCAGCCGGCGCAAGGCGTCGTAACGCACGGTGGCCGCGGCAACGACAGTCGACATCGAAGGCCGCCAGCTCAAGCTGTCGAACCTCGACAAGGTGCTGTATCCGGAGGTCGGCTTCACCAAGGGCGAGGTGATCGCCTACTACCAGCGCATCTCACCCACACTGCTGCCCCACCTGGCGAGCCGGCCGCTCACCTTGAAGCGCTACCCCAACGGCGTCGAGGGCGAGTTCTTCTACGAGAAGCGCTGCCCGTCGCACCGGCCCGAGTGGGTGCAGACGATCCCGATCCACAGCTCCCGCAACAAGGGGGTCGTGCCCTACTGCGTGGTCGACTCGCTGGCCACGTTGGTGTGGGTGGCCAACCTGGCGTCGCTGGAACTGCACACGTCGCTCTCGCACGGCGACGAGATCCTGCGGCCCCGCATGCTGGTGTTCGACCTCGACCCCGGGCCGCCCGCCGACATCGTGCAGTGCTGCGAGGTCGCGCTGCGGCTGCAGGCGTTGTTCGACCGCATGGGCCTGGTGTCGATCGCCAAGACCTCGGGGTCGAAGGGCCTGCAGGTCTACGTGCCGCTCAACACACCCGACGTGCGTTACGACAACGGCACCAAGGACTTCGCCTTGGCCGTGGCCCAGTCGTTCGAGCAGCGGCTGCCCGACCAAGTGGTGTCGTCGATGAAGAAGGACTTGCGGCCCGGCAAGGTTCTCATCGACTGGAGCCAGAACGACGAGCACAAGACCACGGTGAACGTGTACTCACTGCGGGCCAAGCCCCGGCCCACCGTCTCCACGCCGGTGACGTGGGAAGAGGTGGAGGCGTGCGCCGAGGCGGCTGATGCCTCGATGCTGGTGTTCACCGCCGACGACGTGATCGAGCGGGTCGGACGGATGGGCGACCTGTTCGCTCCCGCGGTGGAGTTGGAGCAGGAGCTTCCGGCGCTGTCGCCGTAAGTCGTATTAAGAGGCCAGGATTACTCCACCACGTCGTCCTCGGGCAGCGGGCCGAATGTCGACATCACCGGCACGTAGGGCGAGGCATCGCCGTCCCAGTCGAAGGCGCGTACCTGTGCGACCGAGCGGCGGCCCGCCAACGCCCGGAACAGCTCGGTGGGCGAGGTGGCCATCGTCGTCGCCGGATCGCCTCCGCCCAACTCCCATTCCTCGTCGCCCGCCCGCACCCGCAGCGGCGGCAGCGAGTGCTTGCGCAGGCGGTAGTCGAGCCCCGTGACGTAGGCCTGGAGGGAGTAGTCGAAGCCGACCGACTCGACCGGGCCGCAGATGTCGTACTCGTGGGTCACGAGGTCGACCACCGCCCGCGCCATCCGGGGCGTCTCGCGTACCAGGCGCCCGAGGGCGGGTGCGTGCTCGGCCCATTCGTCGAGCAGCTCGTCGAGGGAACGGCCGGCGCGCTCGGCCACCTGACGGGCCGTCGACTCCGACGTGGCCAGCCCCTCGGTGCGCCCGGCTGTGATGTCGACAGCCACGCCCGTCAGGTGGGCGACGACGTCGCGCACCGTCCATCCGGGGCAGGCCGCCACCGGCCGAGCCAGGTCGTCGTCGCCCAACTGGCGGACGAAGGCGGTGAGGCGGGCCCGGGTGTCTTCGTAGATCTCGTCGGGCTGCATGGCGCGGACGGTAGCGGGCCGACGACGATGGCGGCCGTGCGCCTTGCTGCCTGCGTCGTCGCCGGCGTCCTCACCGCCCTGTCCGTCCCCCCGTGGGGTTGGTGGCCGTTGGCCTTCGTCGGGCTGGCCGTGCTCGCCGTCGCCACCGAAGGCGTCGAGCGCGCCCGTCGTCGGGCCAAGCTCGGCCTCGGCTTCGGGCTCGGCATGTTCGTCCCCGGCCTGTGGTGGATGAGCGACTTTCACGCCGTTGGCGGCCCGCTGGTGATGCTGGCGGAAGCAGCCTTCGTCATGGTCGCGGTGATCGTCGCTCCACCGAGCGGACGGTGGCGGGTGGTCGCCTTTCCCGCGGCCCTGGTGCTCGCCGAAGCGGTGCGGGCCACCATCCCCTTCGGCGGGCTGCCCATGGCGGGCATCCCCCCCGGCCAGGTGGACGGGCCACTGGCACCGCTGGCCCGCGTCGGTGGAGAACTGTTGATCCTCGGCGCCGTGGCCTTGGTCGCCATGCGCCGCGTCCTCGCCGTGGCTGCCGTCGTGCTCCTCGCCGTGCTCAGCGCAGCGGCGCCCGACGGCGGCGCACCCACGGGGCACCTCGACGTGGCGGTGGTGCAGGGTGGCGGGCGACGCGGGTTTCGCGCCGTCGACACCGACCCCCGCCAGGTCTTCGAAGCCCATGTCGAGGCCACCGCCGGCGTGCGCCCCGGTGTCGACGTGGTGGTATGGCCTGAGGACGTGGTCGACGTCGACCGGCCCATCACCGAAGCCGAGGCGGGCGCCGTGCTGGCGGCCACCGCCGACGGCCTCGACACCGTGCTGGTGGCGGGGGTGGTCGAGGACGTCCGCGGCACCCGCTTCGCCAACGCTGCCGTGGCGTGGGGGCCCGACGGGCAACTGCTCGACCGCTACGACAAGGTGCACCGGGTGCCGTTTGGCGAGTACGTGCCCGGCCGTTCGTTCCTCGACCGCTTCGTCGACTTGAGCGTCATCCCCCGCGACGCCGTGCCCGGCACCGGGCCGGGCCGCCTCGACACGCCGGCCGGTCGCCTCGGGGTGGTCATCAGCTTCGAGGTGTTCTTCGCCGACCGCGCCCGGGCCGCCGCCAACGCGGGAGGCCGCCTGCTGTTGGTGCCCACCAACGCGGCGTCGTTCAAGACCAGCCAGGTGCCCACCACACAGGTGGCCGCCGCCCGCCTGCGCGCGCTCGAAACCGGCCGCGACCTGGTGCAGGCGGCGCCCACCGGGTACGGCGCAGTCGTCGACCACCACGGCCGGCTGCGGGCGCGCACGACGCTCGGCAGGCGCCAAGTGGTGCACGAGACGGTGGCGCTGCGCGACGGCCGCACGGTCTACGCCCGCTTCGGCGACGCACCGGTGATCGTGCTCGCCGCCGGGGCGCTGGCCGTTGCGTGGTGGCGTCGGAGAATTGACCAGGTGGTCAATTCCAGGCACCCTTAGCCCTCATGTCGCTCGGGGAGGGGAGGCTTCGCATTGCGTACCTCGCGTACCGCGGCAACCCTCATTCCGGCGGCCAAGGCGTCTACACCCGGCACCTGACGCGGGAGCTGGTGGCCCTGGGCCACGAGGTCACCGTCTTCGGCGGCCCGCCGTACCCCGACCTCGACGAGGGCGTGGAGTTGGTGAAGGTCCCCAGCCTCGACCTCTACCGCCAGCCTGATCCGTTCCGCATCCCCAAGCCTCGCGAGTTCACATCGCTGGTCGACGCGCTGGAGTTCGGCCTCATGTGCACGGCCGGGTTCCCCGAGCCGCTGACGTTCAGCCTGCGCGCCCGCAAGGCGCTGCGGGCGCGACGGGGCGACTTCGACGTCGTGCACGACAACCAGTGCATGGGCACCGGCATGCTCGGCATGGTGCGCGACGGGTGGCCGTTGGTGACGACGCTGCACCACCCCATCACCGTCGACCGCCGGCTGGAGTTGGAGCACGCCCGTTCGTGGCGACGGCAACTGACGCTGCGCCGGTGGTACGGCTTCGTGCGCATGCAGGTGCGGGTGGCGAAGCGGTTGCCGGCGGTCATCACCGTGTCGGAGTCGTCGCGGGCCGACATCGTCGAGCAGATGGGGGTCGAGCCCGACCGCCTGTCCATCGTGCACGTCGGCGTCGACACCACTCGGTTCCGCCCCCTCCCCCACATCGCCCGGGTGCCGGGGCGGCTGATGACGACGGCCAGCGCCGACGTGCCCCTCAAGGGGTTGGTCCCCCTGCTCGAAGCGGTGGCCAAGGTACGCACCGAACGCCACGCCGAGTTGGTGGTGATCGGCAAGCCCCGCCCGGAGAGCCGGGTGCAGGAGACCATCGAGCGGCTGGGCTTGGCCGGTGCCGTGTCGTTCGTGAGCGGCGTGAGCGACGAGCGCATCGTGGAGCTCTACGCCGAGGCCGAGGTGGCGGTGGTTCCGTCGTTGTACGAAGGCTTCTCGTTGCCCGCCGTGGAAGCCATGGCGTGCGGCGTGCCGCTGGTTGCCACGACGGGAGGCGCGCTGCCCGAGGTCGTGGGCGCCCACGGAGAGACGGGGTTGCTGGTGCCGCCCGGCGACGTGGGGGCGTTGGCCACAGCGATCAACGATGCGCTGGCCGACGAGGCTCTGCGGCGCCGCATCGGCGACGGCGGGCGGCGTCGCGTGCTGGAGCACTTCACCTGGCGGGCCACGGCCGAAGGCACGGTCGACGCCTATCGAAAGGCCATCGCTTCCGCATGCTGACCGTCGACTTCGAACGCCTGGGGCTGCGGCCCGGAGACCGAGTGCTCGACCTCGGGTGCGGCGCAGGGCGCCATGCCTTTGCCGCTGTGGAGCGGGGCGCTCGCGCGGTGGCGGTCGACGCCGACGACACCGAGGTAAAGGGCGTGGCTGCCATGTTCGCCGCGCTGGAGGGCGAGGGCGACGGCGTGGCGCTGACCGGCGACGCGCTGCGGCTGCCGTTCCCCGACGCCACCTTCGACCGGGTGATCGCCGCCGAAGTGCTCGAGCACATCCCGCCCGATACCGCGGCGATTGCCGAACTGGTGCGGGTGTTGCGGCCGGGCGGCACCATCGCCGTCACCGTCCCCCGCTGGGGACCGGAGCTCGTCAACTGGGCCTTGTCCGACGAGTACCACTCGGTCGAGGGCGGGCACGTGCGCATCTATCGGCGCAGCGCGCTGGAGGGCCGCTTGCGGGCCGCGGGGCTGCGTCTCACGGGCCACCACCACGCCCACGCGCTGCACTCGCCGTACTGGTGGCTGAAGTGCGCGGTGGGCGTTCGCAACGACGAGCACCGGCTGGTGAAGGCGTACCACCGGCTGTTGGTGTGGGACATCATGTCGAAGCCGTGGGTGACGCAGGTGGCCGAGCGGGTGCTGAACCCGGTGCTGGGCAAGAGCGTCGTGCTCTACGGGATGAAGCCGTGACGGACGTGCGCGCCACGGTCGACGGCATCGCCGCCCTGCAGGTGCCGTCGGGCATGATCCCTTGGTTCCCGGGCGGGCACTGCGACCCGTGGAACCACGTGGAGACGGCCATGGCGCTGAGCGTGGGCGGTCGATGGGCCGAGGCCGAGGCGGCGTACCGGTGGCTGGCCGACATCCAGAACCGCGACGGGTCGTGGTTCAACTACTACATCGGCGACAACGAGGTGGAGGACTACCGCCTCGACACCAACGTGGTGGCCTACGTGGCCGTCGGCGTGTGGCACCACTTCCTCGTCACCGGCGACGAGGACTTCCTGCGCTCGACGTGGGGCATGGTCGAGCGGGCGCTCGACTGGGTGGTGCGGTTGCAGCGCTCGACCGGCGAGGTGCTGTGGTGCATCGAGCCCGACCTCAACCCCGGTCGCTTCGCCCTGCTCACCGGCTCGTCGTCGATCTACCTGTCGTTGCGGTGCGGCGTCGCCGTGGGCGACCGCATCGGCAAGCAACGGCCCGACTGGGAACTGGCGGCAGGACGGTTGGCCCATGCCATCGCCTATGCGCCTGAGCGCTTCGAGCCCAAGGACCGCTGGGCCATGGACTGGTACTACCCGGTGCTGTGCGGCGCGGTGACCGGCTCGCCGGGGCGGGCGCGCCTGCAGGAGCGGTGGGACGAGTTCGTGATGGACGGGCTCGGCGTGCGCTGCGTGGCCGACCGCCCATGGGTCACGGCCGCCGAGACGGCCGAGTGCGTCATCGCCTTGGACGCGGTGGGCATGGGCGACGAGGCCCGCCGCCTGTTCGAGTGGGCGCAGCACCTGCGCCACGACGACGGCATGTACTGGACGGGCTGCGTGTACCCCGAGGTCGTGCACTTCCCCGGGGGCGAGCGGTCGAGCTACACGGCGGCCGCCATCGTGCTGGCCGCCGATGCGCTGGAGGGACTGACCCCGGCGTCGGGCCTGTTCCGCGGCGAGGGCCTGCCGACCGGCCTCGACCTCGACGCCCCCGTCGCCGACCCCAAGCCCTAACCCCCGCGTACGTAACGTCCGCATCCCGCAACAGCGGCGAAGCGGTAGCCGCTGCGTCGATCGCCCACGCGGCCGCGTTGTGCAGGCGGTCGAGCGCCGTGCGCGCCAGCGCCCATAGACACTTCGTGTGGCAGGCGGACGCCTCCTCGGCCAACCCACCGCACGAGGGCAAACAGTGCCCAGCCCGGTCCGGCGTTCTTGCGTTTTTACACAGTCAGGCAGAAGCGGACGGGCCGGTAGGCGGCCACCGCGACGGTGACCTCAAATTGCCCCGGCGCGTCGACCTCCAGCGTTCCCGGGATATCGACGGGGGGCGGCGCCCACTGGCCGGGGTCCCGGACGCGACCGCCGACGGAGGGGCCCGACTTGTCGAAGTGCGTCAACCGTGCATCGCTCGACGAGCCCGGCATGGCGCGAACCTTCAGGTTGACTGCGGTTCCCGTCATTGCGTCGACGAGGACGAGCAGCTTCGCGCTCAAGCCGCCGTCATCGACACGGTGAGCGGCGAGCGTCTCGGCGCGACCGATAGCGAGGGTTACCGGGCCGCTTGACGGCCCGCCGGCCGCGTACTTCGCCCACCGTTCGGAATGCGCGGCTTCGCTACACGGCGCAGCGGCCGCTACATCGGGCGTCGAGTCTCTTCCGAGAACAATGGCTGCCCCTCCCACTGCTATTACGACAGCACCCCAGACGCCGAGCCGAGCGCGAGAGCCCCCCATGCGACGAGGATAATGCGCGACCCACTTTTGTAGACCTCGGTCACGAGCGAACGCTCCTGCTTCCCACGCCCACGTCGAACGGTTCGACTCATGGCGGCGATCAGCCGTGTCGACAGGCGGGCGTTGACCGCCGCCAACATGCGGCTGACGCCGAAGACGGCGCCGGCGACGATGCACAAGCCCGGCGACGCGCTCAGCACAGCGGCCACACACGAGCCGTGGAAGGCGAGGTACGGCGCCTCCGTGATCAGCCCGGGTCCAAGCATGAGCCCCCAGAGGACGCCCGCACGCGGACCTGCGGGGTACACCCAATGCGCCGGCACACGAAACCCTCCCGACAGTCGCTCAACCACTCGGGCCTCGTTCTGCACTGCGGCGAGGACCAGCACGAGCACTCCGGCGGCCCACAGCCGCGCCCGCTCGGGCGCCCCAGACGCCACGAAGGCGAGGGCCGCTAGCAGGACGCCCACAGCAGTACCTCCAATGGCGGAGGCAAGTATCGCCGCTCTCATGGTGTCGGTGCGACGCCGACCGGCGCCGTCAATCGTGCCTAGAACATTAAGAGCGCGCGCAGATAGGCGACGAGAGAAGACCATCCACCGGTCGTCGTGACGGCCCGGGTTTGATCCCGGTGCTGTCCCATCCGACGACCAGGTGGAGGTCTTCACACCATGCTTGCACTCCAGCCGCGTGTGGTGGATGCCGTGTGGGCTGCGGTCGAGCCGCTCCTGCCGCTGCGGCCGCCCGACCGGCGACAGTCGGCCGTTTCGCGGACTCGCCGCAACTCCTCCGCCGGCTATGTACTCGGGACGTGGTGGACGGGGCGGCCTTCGGCGGCGAGGGCTTGTTCGAGCAGTGGGGAGGGGGTCGACAGGTACACGGTGGCGTCGAGGGCGATGGCGGCGGCCAAGGCTTCGGTGCCGAGCACGTTGAGCGCGTGGCGTTGGCGCAGCATGCCGATGTCGGGCGCAAGCGTTCGCAGCGACAGCAACTCGATCTCGTCGGGCAGTTCGACCAAGGCGGCCACGGCCCGTCGGCGCTGCGCCGCAGGCAACGATGCGAACGGTGCTGCCAACGTCCCGGGGCGTTCGGCCGCCGTCAGGACCGCCTGGCACAGTCGGACGTACCAATAGCCGGTCGTCGCCAACTGGCGGCGACGCAGCGCCCGGGGCGTCGAGCCCCGAAGGACGGCACCGAGCACCTGGTCGTCGACGAGCGCGACGGTCACTCGTCGGCGAGGTCGGGGTCGGCCGCCGCAGCCTCCCAATCGGCATCGGTCACGGCGTCGAGCACCTGGCGACGCAATGCCTTCACGCCACCGGGCACCAAGAGCACCGCATCACCCAAGTCGAGGTACCCCACGTCGCCGCCGTCGGCCATCCGCCACCGCCGACGAGCCTCGGCCGGGAGGCTCATCTGCCCTCGGGCCGACACCTTGAGGTCGCCGCTCGATGCCATGCGCCAAGCTTACAAGGCGACTTAGTTCACCGCTTTGTAAGCACGCGGAGGCTGCCGGTGGCAGAGACCTCCTCGAACGCACCCGACCCGACCGCCTCGCAGTACAACTCGTACGGCGGGCGGCCACCGTCGGCCGGGTCGGGGAAGACGTCGTGGATGGCCAGGACGCCCCCGGGGAGCAGGTGCGGTGTCCAGCCTCGGTAGTCGGCCTGCGCGGGCTCGCTGCCGTGGCCACCGTCGATGAACAGGAAGGCCAGCGGCGTCCGCCAGACGGCGGCCACCACCGGCGACAGCCCGACCACGCCGATCACCACGTCTTCGAGCCCGGCCTCCTCCATGGTGCGGCGGAAGAACGGCAGCGTGTCCATGCGCCCGGTGGCCGGGTCGACGACCGAGGAGTCGTGATGATCCCACCCGGCCTGGTTCTCCTCCGAGCCGCGGTGGTGGTCGACGGTGAACAGCACCGTGCCCGCAGCCCGCGCCGCCGCGCCCAAGTAGACGGCCGACTTGCCGCAGTACGTGCCCACTTCGAGCAGCGGCCCGGCCGGTGCGCCCAACGCCGCTCGGTGCAGGGCCACGCCTTCGTCGTCGGGCATGAAGCCCTTGGCCCGGCGGGCTACGTCAAGCAGCCAGGCGTCCACGGGCTCAGGCGACGATCTCGTCGCGCACCACCGGGTCCTGCACGAAGATGACCTTGTTGAACAGGTAGAACTTCACGATCCACAGCACGCCGAAAGCGCCGAACGACGCCCCGTTGATGACCAGGCCCTGCATGATGCGGGAATCGGCCACGTCGTAGGCGAACGACTCGGCCACGGCCACCGCGCCCGTCGAGAACGCCAAGCCGACGAAGGCCAGCACCCAGAACGGCACGATCTCCCGCCACAGGTGCGAGCGGCCGGTCTTGCCCCACGCCCACCGCCGGTTCAGGTAGTAGGACGGCACGCTGCCCACGGCCACGGCTGCGACGTTCGACCACTCGGCCGACCAGTGGACGATGGCGAAGAAGATGAACAGCGCCGTCTGGCTCACGGCCACGGACACGACCGAGACCAGCGAGTAACGAATGGCCTTGCGCCCGCCGGGCGTGCGAGCGCGGTCGAGGAAGGTGGAGACGGCGGACACGAGCAGCGAGGGTACCGGCGGGCCTGCGCAGCAGTGAAGTCGGGCCATGCCAGGATGGCGCGGTGACCGAAGCCCTCGACGACCTCGTCGGCCTGCTCGACCTCGAGCCCATCGAGGTCAACATCTTCCGCGGCGCCCAGCCCGATCCGGACGAACGGCGCCAGCGTGTCTTTGGTGGCCAGGTGGCCGGCCAAGCCTTGGTGGCCGCCGCCCGCACGGTCGAGACCGACCGGGCAGTGCACTCGCTGCACGCCTATTTCCTGCGGCCAGGCGACACCTCGGTACCGATCCTCTACGAGGTCGACCGCATCCGTGACGGCAAGTCGTTCACGACCCGACGAGTCGTGGCCATTCAGCACGGCAAGCCGATCTTCAACCTGCAGGCCTCGTTCCAGTGCGGCGAACAAGGGCTCGATCACCAGCAGCCGATGCCCGACGTGCCCGATCCCGGCACGTTGCAGACCGTCATCCCCGAGCGCATCAGCCCCATCGACCTGCGCCACGTCGAGCCGCCGTTCTGGCACGCACCCGACCAACCCGAGCGTGACTACCAACGGGTGTGGTTCCGCACCGCCGGTCCGTTGGCCGACGACCCGGTGCTCCATGCCTGCGTCGTCACCTACGTCAGCGACCTCACGCTGCTCGACACGACGCTGCTCCCCCACCGCCGATCGTCGGCCGACCAGGTCATGCAGATGGCCAGCCTCGATCACGCCATGTGGTTCCACCGGCCGTTCCGGGCCGACGACTGGCTCCTGTACGACCAGGCCACGCCGTCGGCGTCGAGTGCGCGCGGCCTGGCCCGCGGGTCGATCTTCACCCGGGACGGGCAGCTCGCCGTATCGGTGGTCCAGGAAGGGCTGATCCGGACCCGGGCATG
>DATLNE010000052.1 GCA_035536915.1 Acidimicrobiales bacterium | reverse complement strand
AGCGCCTGCACTTTGGTGGAGAGGCCGTACAGCCGGATGAAACCGGCCGCGTCCGCCTGGTCGTACACGTCGTCCGCGCCGAACGTGACGAACTGCTCGTCGTACAGCGCGAACTCGCTGGAACGACCGGCCACGGAGATGGCGCCCTTGAACAGGCGAAGCCTGACTTCGCCGCTCACACGCTGCTGCGTGACGGTCACGAAGGCGTCATATGCCTCGCGCTCGGTGCTCCACCAGCGACCGTCGTACACCAGCTCGCCGTAGCTGCGCGCGATGATGTCCTTGGCCGCGAGTGTGCGACGATCGAGCACGAGCTGCTCGAGCTCGCTGTGCGCCGCGTACAGGAGCGATCCGCCCGGCGTCTCGTACACCCCGCGCGACTTCATTCCGACAAGCCGATCCTCGACAAGGTCGATCCGGCCTACGCCATGCCTGCCGCCGATCGCGTTGAGCATGGACAGCAGGCCCACGGCGTTCATCGAGCGCCCGTTGACCGCGACGGGTGTCCCGCGCTCGAACCGGATCGTCACTTCCTCGGCTTCGTCCGGGGCGTCCTCCGGCGAGACGCTGAGCATGAACAGATCCGACGGCGGCGCAGCAGCGGGGTCCTCGAGAACTCCGCCTTCGTGCGAGATGTGCCAGATGTTGCGATCGCGGGAGTAGATCTTCTCCTTCGTCGCGGTGATGGGGACGTTGTGCGCCTCGGCGTACGCGATGGCGTCCTCGCGGCTTCGGATGTCCCACTCGCGCCACGGCGCGATGACGGGGAGATCCGGCGCGAACGCCGCGTAGGTCAGCTCGAAGCGCACCTGGTCGTTGCCCTTGCCGGTGCAGCCGTGGGCGACGGCCTGCGCCCCGTGGGTGCGAGCAGCCTCCACCAGGTGCTTGACGATGACCGGCCGCGACAGGGCGGACACGAGCGGGTACTTGCCCTCGTACTTGGCGTTGGCCTTGAGGGTGGGTGCCACGAAGTCGCGGGCGTACTCCTCCCGGCAGTCGACCACGACGGCTTCGACGGCGCCCGCGCCCAGCGCCCGTTGGCGGATGAGGTCCCAGTCGCCGCCTTGGCCCACGTCGGCCGCCAAGGCGATCACCTCCACGCCCATCTCCTCGATCATCCAGCGGACCGCCACCGAGGTGTCGAGACCGCCGCTGTACGCCAGCACCACTCGCTTTGCCACTGTGCTCCTCAGAGTCCGGCCAGCGCCGACAAGCGCTTGGCCACTTTCGTCCCACCGGTCCGTTCGGAAGCCACCACCATGATGGTGTCGTCACCTGCGACGGTACCGAGAATGTCGTCGAGCCCGGCCCGGTCGAGGGCCGATGCCACTACGTGCGCCGAGCCCGGCGGCGTGCGCAACACCACCAGGTTGCCCGAATGGGCCACTTCTACAACCCAGTCGCCCAACACCCTGCGCAAGTGCTCCTCCGGCGCTACCCGGTCCTTGGGCAGCTCGGGGATGGCGTAGACGGTGTCGCCGCCCGGCACCCGCACCTTCACCGCACCCAGTTCCTCGAGGTCGCGAGAGACGGTGGCTTGGGTGGCGACGACGCCGTCGGCGGCCAACAGTTCGACCAACTGTGTCTGGCTCGTCACCGCGTTGTCCTCCAGCAGCCGGGCGATGCGGTGCTGGCGCTGCGTCTTGGCCATCTTCATCCCGCCGTGACCCCGCTGAAGAAGAGGAAGAGGCCGCGCATGGCGTGCATGCGGTTCTCGGCCTGTTGCCACACGGCACTGCGGGGGCCGTCGACAGCTTCGGCGCTCACCTCTTCGCCCCGGTGGGCGGGGAGGCAGTGGAGGAACGTGACGTCGGGCGCGGCCAGGTCGAGCAGCGCGTCGTCGACGGTGAAGCCTCGGAACGCCTGACGGCGCTGCTCGGCCTCGCCCTCTTGGCCCATCGACGCCCACACGTCGGTGTAGACGGCGTCGACGCCCTTGACCGCCTCGGCGGGGTCGCGGAACAGGGGCACGTCGATGTCGGGCTCGAAGCCTTCGGGCGTCGCCACCCGGGCTTCCATGCCGGCCATATGAGCGGCCCGCACGAGCGAGCGGCAGACGTTGTTGCCGTCGCCCACGTAGGCGATGGAACGGCCTTGCAGGCTCCCCCACCGCTGCTTGAGGGTGAGGAGGTCGGCAACGGCTTGGCACGGGTGGGCGTCGTCGGACAGGAGGTTGACCACGGGCACGTCGCTGACCGCCGCCATCTGGCGCAAGGTGTCGTGGGCGAACACCCGAGCGGTGATGAAGCTGTGGTAGCGGGCCAGCACCCGCGCCACGTCAGCCGCGGGCTCGCGCTTTTCGAGGTCGATCTCCTCGCCCTTGATGGAGACGGGGTGCCCGCCCAACTGCACCACTGCCATCTCCGTGCTGTTGCGGGTGCGCAGCGACGGCTTCTCGAAGATGAGCACGACGCCTTTGCCGTCGAGCACCTTGGGCGGATCCGCCACCTCGGCGAGGGCGAGCACTTGTTCGAGCTCGTCGGGGCTGAGGTCGTCGACTTCGAGGAAGTGGCGCGTCATGCGAGGACCTTGGCGAGTACGGCGACCGCTTCGTCGATCTCGTCGTCGCTCACGAGAAGCGACGGTGCGAGGCGCAGGGCGCTGTCGGTGACGGCGTTGACGACGAGGCCTGCGCCGAGGGCGGCGGCGGCGACGTCTTTGGCCGTTCCCTTGGCTTGGAGCTCGGCGGCCACGAGCAGGCCGAGGCCGCGCACGTTGTCGATGCCGGGCAGGGCTTCGAGGGCGGCGGTGAGCCGCTTGCCCTGTTGCGTGGCCAGCGCGGGCACATCGTGCTCCTGCATGGTGCGCAGGGTCGCTTCCGCCGCGGCGGTGGCCAGCGGTTGCCCGCCGTAGGTGGTGGCGTGGTCGCCGGGGTGGAACGCGTCGGCCACCTCCGCCCGGGCCCAGCAGGCGCCGATGGGCATGCCGTTGCCGAGGGCCTTCGCCATGGTGACGACGTCGGGTTCGACGCCGAAGTGCTGGAAGCCGAACCACTCGCCCGTGCGGCCCAGGCCGGTCTGCACCTCGTCGACGACGAACAGGATGTTGCGCTCGTCGCAGAGCCGGCGCACTGCTTGCATGTAGTCGCGGTCAGCGGGCAGCACGCCCCCCTCCCCCTGCACCGGTTCCAGCAGGACGGCAGCCACGGTGGGGTCGAGGGCGGCTTCGAGGGCGTCGACGTCGTTGAAGGCGACGTGGCGGAAGCCTTCCGGGAGGGGCTGGAAGGCCTCGTGTTTCTGGGGCTGGCCGGTGGCGTGCAGGGTGGCCAGCGTGCGCCCGTGGAAGGAGCCGTAGGCGCTGACCACGACGTAGCGGCCGTGGCCCGCCCACTTGCGGGCCAGCTTGAGGGCGCACTCGTTGGCCTCGGCGCCAGAGTTGGCGAAGAACACCTTGCCGTTGCCGCCGAGGAGGCCGTCGAGGGTTTCCGCCACCCGCTGTTGTGTCTCGGTGCCGTAGAGGTTGGAGACGTGCAACAGCGTGCGGGCTTGGGTGCAGATGGCGTCGGCCACCGCCGGGTGGGCGTGGCCGAGCGAGGTGACGGCCAGTCCCGACAGGAAGTCGAGGTAGCGCTTGCCGCCGTCGTCCCACAGGTAACTGCCCTCGCCCCGGACGAAGGTCACCGGTTGCGGCGGGTAGGTGTTCATGAGCTTGCTAGGCATCTACGGCCTGACCATGGTGCCGATGCCGGAGTCGGTGAAGACTTCGAGGAGGAGGGCGTGGGGGGCGCGGCCGTCGAGGATGTGGGCGCCGCCGACGCCGGCGCGGATCGCCTCCACGCACGACGCCACCTTGGGGATCATGCCTTCGACGATGGAGCCGTCGGCCACCATGGCGTCGAGCTCGTCGGCGGTCAGCGACGAGACCAGCGTGGACGGGTCGTCCTTGTCGCGGCGCAGGCCCTCGATGTTGGTGAGGTAGACGAGCTTCTCCGCCTGCAGGGCGGCGGCGATGGCACCGGCGGCGGTGTCGGCGTTGATGTTGTAAGCCTGGCCCGCGTCGTCGCTGCCGATGGTGGCGACGATGGGGATGAGGTCCTGGGCCAGCAACCGTTCGACGATCCCGGCGTCGACGTCGGTGACGTTGCCCACGAAGCCGAGCTCGGGCGACTTGGCGCTGGCCCGGATGAAGCCTGCGTCCTCCCCCGAGAGGCCGACGGCCAGCGGGCCGTGGGCGTTGATCGCCGTCACGATGTCGCGGTTGACCTTGCCCACGAGCACCATGCGGGCAATGTCGAGGGTTTCGGCGTCGGTGACCCGGAGGCCGTCGCGGAACTCGGCCACCTTGCCCAATCGGTTCATCAGGTCACCGATCTGGGGGCCGCCGCCGTGCACGACGACGGGGCGCATGCCCACGGCGCGCATGAGGACGACGTCCTCGGCAAACGACGCCAGCGACTGGTCGTCGCCGATGGCGTTGCCGCCGTACTTGACCACCACCACCTTGCGCCAGAAGCGGCGGATGTACGGAAGCGCTTCGATGAGGACGCCCGCTTTTTCGTGCGCGTCCACTTAGCTCGTCCTCATGTTCTCGTCGATGTAGGCGTGGGTGAGGTCGTTGGTGAGGACGCTGCCCTTGCCGTCGCCCAAGGCGAGGTCAACGGTGAGACGCACGTCTCGCTGGGTGAGATGGGCTTTCACGGCTGCCGCGTCGTGGTCGATCTCGACGCCGTTGCGACAGACGGTGACGTCGCCGTAGGTGACGCTGACCGCGTCCGGGTCGAAGTCGACGCCCGCCGAGCCGGCCTCGCTCACCACCCGTCCCCAGTAGGGGTCCTCGCCGTAGAACGAGCACTTCACCAACTGGCTCTCGGCGATCTTGCGGGCGGCAGCGGCAGCTTGGGCGTCATCGCGGGCACCGGTGACGGTGACGTGCACGACCTTGGTGGCGCCTTCGGCGTCGCCTGCCATCTGGGCGGCCAGGTTGCTGCACGCCTCGGTGAGCAGGTCGCGCAGGGCGGCGTCGTCGGACACCCCCGACCGGCCGTTGGCCAGCACGATCACGGTGTCGTTGGTCGAGGTGCACCCGTCGACCGACAGTGTGTTGAACGAGTGCGCCACTGCGTGCTGGAGCAGGCCTTTGGCCACCGTGGGGTCGACGACCGCATCGGTGGTCAGCACGGCCAGCATCGTCGCCATGTTGGGGGCGAGCATGGCGGCGCCCTTGGCCATGCCGCCCACGGTGATGCCGTTGGCGGAGACGACCACTTCCTTGGGATGGGTGTCGGTGGTCATGATCGCCCGGGCGGCGTCGGGCCCGCCTGCGGCGGCGCGGGCAGCAGCCAGCGGGGCCATGCCCTTCTCGATCGGCGCCAACGGCAGCGGGATGCCGATGAGGCCGGTGGAGCAGACGAGCACGTGCGTCGCGTCGCAGCCGAGCTCCCGGGCCACCAGTGCCGTCATGCGCTCGGCGGTGGCCCGGCCCTCGTCGCCGGTCGCCGCGTTGGCATTGCCGCTGTTGAGCACGACGGCCGCGGCCTGGCCTCCGGTGGCCGCGAGGTGGGCGGCACTCACCTGCACGGGCGCCGCTTTGGCCTTGTTGGCGGTGAACACGGCGGCGGCGGGCACCGGCCTGCCGTCGTCGGTGGCCACCAGCGCCAGGTCGGGCGCGCCCGATTCCTTGATCCCGCAGGCGATGCCCGCGGCGACGAACCCCTGTGCGGCAGTAACGCTCATTTAGGGGTAGACCCCCACGATGGGGAGGCCGGTGGTTTCCGGCAGGCCGAGGGCGAGGTTGGCGCATTGCACTGCTTGGCCCGACGCGCCCTTCACCAAGTTGTCGAGGGCAGCGAGAACGACCACCCACCCGGTGCGGTCGTCGTAGCGGGCCGTGAGGTGGGCGGTGTTGGACCCAAGCGTGGCCTTGGTCGACGGCGGCGCATCCCCCACCACGACGAAGGGCTCATCGGCGTAGAACTCCCGCAGCACGGCCAACGGGTCGGTGGACCCAGCAGGCCGGGCGTAACAGGTGGCGAGGATGCCCCGGGTCATGGGCGCCAGGTGGGGGGTGAACAGCACCTGGGCGCCGGTGGCCTGCTCGATCTCCGGCGTGTGCCGGTGGTTGAGCAGCCCGTAGGCGGTGAAGTCCTCGTTGGCCGTGCCGAAGTGGGTGCCGTGCTTGGGCGTGCGGCCCGCGCCCGACACCCCACTGGCGGCGTCGACGACCACGCCGGTCGGCTCGATCGCACCGTTGCGGACCAACGGCGCCAGCGCCAGCGCGGCAGCGGTGACGTAACAGCCGGCCGCGGCTACCAGCGGCGCGCCGGCCAACTGCTCCCGGAACAGCTCGGGGATGCCGAAGGCGAACTCCCCCAAGAGCGCGGGCTGGGTGTGCTCCTCGCCGTACCACGTCGGGTACAACGAAGCGTCCTTCAGCCGGAAGTCGGCGGCCAGGTCGACGATGTGCGCCACCCGCTTGCGCACGTCGGCCACCAGGTGCTGCGAGGCGCCGTGGGGCAAGGCCAAGAAGGCGAGGTCGATCCCGTCAGCGGCGGCCGGGTCGGGCTCGGCGAACACCAGGTCGGGGTAGGCGGCGGCCAGGCTGGGATAGAGGTCGGCAGCACGGGTGCCCACCTGGCTGTCGGCCGTCGCCAACGCCACCTCGAAGTCGGGGTGCGACGCGCAGAGCCGCAGCAGCTCCGCACCCGTGTAGCCCGAGGCACCGAAGATGCCGACCCGAATCGCCATAGCCCGGCTACTATACACACTGCTGCATAATCATTCAAGCAGGGACGGGCTCGCCCAACTCCCCTTCCAGCTCCGACACCTCGGCTTCGACGTGCACGTTGGGAAGGACCCGTGCCAGCCAGCCGGGCAGCCACCAGTTGGCGTTGCCCAGCAACTCCATGGTGGACGGGACGAGCACCATCCGCACCAGGGTGGCATCGACGAAGATCGCCGTCGCCATGCCGATGCCGATCATCTTGAGGAACACGATGTCGCCCAGGACGAAGGCCAGGAACACCGAGATCATGATGGCGGCCGCCGCGGTGATCACCCGAGCGGTGGCGGCGAGGCCGTCGGCCACGGCCGCCGTGTTGTCGCCCGTGCGCACGTACTCCTCCCGGATGCGCGACAGCAGGAAGACCTCGTAGTCCATGGAGAGGCCGAAGAGGATGGCGAACATCATCATGGGGATGAAGCTCGGCACCGGCACGGCTTCGGTGATGCCGAACAACGAGCCGAACCAGCCGCCCTGCACGGCCAAGGCCACCACGCCGTAGGCAGCGCCGATCGACAGGACGTTCATGATGGCGGCCTTCAACGGCACCAGCAGCGAGTGGAACACCACCATCAGCAGCAGGAACGACAGCAGGATCACCGCGCCGATGAACAGGGGAAGGCGGTCGGCCACGTAGCGGTTGGCGTCGATGGCGCCGGCCGTCGGGCCCGTCATCAACACTCGCACGCCTTCAGCCCGCGGCAGCACGTCGCTGCGCAGGTGGTCGACCAGGTCCTCGGTGGCCTCGTCCTGCGGCGACGTGGTGGCGAAGGCGGCGACCAAGGCGACGGTGCCGTCGGGGCTCGGCTGTGGCGGAGCGACGAAGGCGATGCCGGGCACGCCCGACACTGTGCGCTGCACGGCGCCGAGCGCCTGTAGGTCGACGGGCCGGCCCGGTGAGGTGGACTCGGCCACCAGGATCAGCGGGCCGCTGAAGCCCGCGCCGAACCCCTTGGTCAACAGGTCGTACGACTGGCGGGTGGTGAACTCCTCGGGGTCGTTGCCCGCGTCGGGAAAGCCGAAGCGCATGCTCAGCGCCGGGGCGGCCAGCGCCAGCAGTACGAGCAGGCAGATCACGGCGGCGGGCCAGGGATAGCGCTGCACCACGCGACTCCACCGGTACGACAAGGCAGTGCGGTCACCGGCGGTGCGGGGCTTCACGAACGGCACCCGCAAGCTGTCGATCTTGCGCCCGACGAACCCGAGCAGGGCGGGCAGGAACGTCATCGAGGCGAGCATGACGACGAGCACCGTGCACACCGCGCTCACCGCCAGCCCCCGGAGGAAGCCCAGGTTCATCACGAACAAGCCGAGCAACGACACGATCACCGTGCAGCCCGCGAAGAGCACGGCACGCCCGGCCGTGGCCATGGCGATGATGACGGCGTCGTGCGGATCTCGTCCTGCTTGGAGCGTGGCTCGGTAGCGCGTGACGATGAAGAGCACATAGTCGATGCCCACGCCGATGCCGATCATGGCCGCCACCTGCGGCGCAAAGTCGGGCACTTCGAGGACGTTCGACAACAGCGCGATCAGCGAGGCGCCGATGCCGAGGCCGAACACCGCCACCAGCAACGGCATGCCCATGGCGAGCAACGACCCGAAGCTGATGAGCAGGATGAGGGCGGCCACGAGGAGCCCGATACCTTCCGAGCTGAACTCGCTCTGCTGCGCCGGTGCAATGGGCATGCCCGACAACTCGAAGCGCAGCCCCGGCCTGCTGCTGTCGTGCGCCATGGCGATGACGCCTTTGGCTGTCTCGATGGGGAACCGGTCGGCGGGCACGTCGAGGTGCGCGGTGGCGTAGGCGATGGTGCCGTCGCGGGAGATGCGGGGGGCGCCTTCGGCTCCGTACGGCGACTCGATGGCATCGACGTGCTCGACGCCCCGGAGCCGGTCGAGGAACGCCTCGAAGTCGCGCCGCACGTCACCGGCACGGACCCCGCCCGGGGCTTCCACCACGATGTCGATGTCGTCGCCGGCGCGCGTGGGGAAACGGGCCTTGAGGAGGTCCTGGGCTGCCTGCGACTCGCTGCCCGGCGTGGCGAACGTGAACTCGTTGTCGCCGCCGAAGCGTTGCGCCAAGACCGATCCGCCGACGAACAGCAGGATCCAGAGGGCGACGACAAGCCGCCGACGACGGTACGACCAAGCGGCGAGACGGACGAGCCCTGACGTGGAAGCGGTGGTCACGTCCCTAGACAAGCAGACGCGCGCCGACCGCCGTCGGACCGCGAGGAGGTTGTGTACCGATCGCGCCGCTTTACGGCGCGATGTGCGGGCAACTTCGGCGGTCAGGCCCGCAGTTGGGCATCGTGCGCGGCCTCGACGGCGGCAATGCAGCGGGTGCGCACCTCGGCCAGGTCGCTCTCGTTCAAGGTGCGGTCGAGCGACTGGAACCGCAGTCGGTAGGCCAGGCTCCGGGTGCCCTCGGCCAGGTGGGCACCGCGGTAGACGTCGAACAGGCGGAGGTCGACGAGCAGCTCGCCGCCCGTTTCCCGCAGCGTCGCCTCGACGGCCGCCGCGGCCACGCCGTCGGGCACCACGAAAGCCAAGTCGATGTCGCTCGACGGCAGCTTGGACACGACCTGCGACTGCACGTAGCTGCGTTCGCTCGGCAGCAGCAGGGCGAGGTCGGCTTCCAGCCAGCCCACGCGACCGGGCACGTCGAAGGCCTCGCACGCCGAGGGGTCGACCTCCCCCACCCAACCGACGGTGGCGCCCTCGCGGTCGACGATGCGCGCCGTACGCGTCGGGTGCAGGCCGTCGGTGGTATCGGCCACCAGTGAGAGGTCACCTCGGTGCAGCGTCGAGAGCACCCCGTCGAGCAAGCGCTTGGCCGCGGGGGCGCCGTCGTCGCCCGCGAGGACGACGGCCAGCCGTTCGCGTTCGTCGGGCAACGGGTCGCCTGCTGCAGGCATGCCGAAGACGTGGCCCACCTCGAACAGGGCCACCTCGGCATTGCGGTGCGACGCGTTGCCGGCCAGCGCCTTGAGCAGGCCGGGCAACTGCGAGGTGCGCAGCACGGACTCCTCACGGGCCAGCGGGTCGGTGGCGGTCAGTGCCGTGCCCGGCAGTCCGGCCCGTTCGAGGTCGCCGGGTGCCAACAGCGGCGAGAACATGGCCTCGCTGACGCCCGCGCCGACGAGCACGTCCTTGAGCACGCGGCGGGCCCGTTGGAACGGGGTGAGCGCGCCCACGAACGGGCTGCTGGGCACGGTGGTGACGATGTTGCTGTAGCCGTGGTGGCGGGCGATCTCCTCGATCACCTCGATCTCGCGGCTGACATCGGGGCGGAACGAGGGTGGCACCACGTCGACGGCGGTGTCGTGCGCGGTGGCCTGGAAACCGATGGGCGTGAGGTACGAGGCCATCGTCGGCGCATCGAGGGCGGTGCCGAGCACGGCGTTGACCCGGTCGACCCGCACGCGGATGGGCTCGCGTTCGGTGGGCACCGTAGAGAAGTCGAGGGTGTCGCTCACCTCGGTGGCGCCCAGCAGCTCGCAGAAGCGCTCGACGCTGCGTTCGATGCCGAGGGGGTCGCAGCCCCGCTCGAAGCGGGCCGAAGCCTCCGAGCGAAGCCCGATGCGTTTCGAGGTGCGGGCGATGGCCATGGGCGTGAAGTACGCCGCTTCCAGCAGCACCCGAGTGGTGGCCTCGGTGATCTCCGACGAGGCGCCGCCCATGATCCCGCCGATGCCAACGGGAGTGGACTCGGCGTCGCAGATGAGGCAGTCGTCGCCGTCACCCAACCGGCGCTCCACCCCGTCGAGGGTCACCACCGCCTCGTCCTGTCGGGCGGCACGTACCAACAGCCCGCCACCGGGCAAGGCGTCGAGGTCGTAGGGGTGGGTGGGCTGGCCCAACTCCAGCATCACGTAGTTGGAGGCATCGACGATGTTGTTGATGGGACGCATGCCCGCCAGCGTCAGCCGCCGGGCGATCCAGTCGGGCGACGGCTGCACGGCCACGCCGGTGACGACGGTGGCGGTGAAGCGCGGGCACAGGTCGGGCGACTCCACGGCGATGGTGGCCTGCGCCGCGCCGGCGCGGTGCGCCACGTTTGGCGTGGGGATGGAGAACGGCAGCTTCAGCCGGGCCGCGGCGTCGCGGGCCACGCCGGCCACGCAGTTGGCGTCGGGCCGGTTGCCCTCGATGGCCAGGTCGTAGACGACGTCGGCTTCGATGCCCAGTGCGTCGGCCACGGGCGTGCCCGGCTCCAGCGAGTCGGGCAGGAGCATGATGCCGCCCGCTTCGTCGCCCAGCCGAAGCTCGGCGGCCGAGCAGATCATCCCGAAGGAGTCGACGCCGCGCATCTTGCGGGCCGTGATCTCGAAGTCGCCGGGCAGCACGGCGCCCACCGTGGCGAACGGGACGGTGGCGCCCACGTCGAAGTTCCACGCGCCGCACACCACCTGCACGGGCTCGCCGCCGCCCGCGTCGACGAGCACCTGGCGGATCTTGTCGGCCTTCTTGATGGGCTGGATGTCGAGCACCCGGGCCACCACGACGCCGCCGAGTCCCTCCCCCACCCGCTCGATGCCCTCGACCACCATGCCGAGGTCGTCGAAGGTCTCGCCCAGCGCGACGGGATCGCCCTCGAAGGGCGCGAAGTCTCGGAGCCAGGAAAGGGGGACGCGCATCAGAACCTGCCGAACGTTGGTGGATGGATGGTCGAGTCGGCGGGGTTGGGGCCCCCGCCGACACCGCGATGAGCCGTCAGGCGAAGAGCCATCGGATCAGAACTGGGCGATGAAGCGGATGTCGTTCTCGAGCAGCACGCGCATGTCGGCGATGCCGTGGCGCATCTGGGCAAGGCGATCGATGCCGAAGCCGAAAGCGAAGCCCGTCCACTCCTCGGGGTCGAGGCCGACGGCGGCGAAGACGTTGGGGTGGACCATGCCGCAGCCGCCGAGCTCGATCCAGCCGGTGCCCGAGCACGTGCGGCACCCGGACCCCGCGCAGATGGTGCACGTCACCTCGAACTCGGCCGACGGCTCGGTGAACGGGAAGTAGGCGGGGCGCAGGCGGGCCTTGCGGCCCGGGCCGAAGTAGGCCTGGGTGAACGTCTCGATAATGCCCGCCAGGTCGCCGAAGGTGATGCCCCGGTCGATCACCAGTCCTTCGAGCTGCGAGAACGACGGCGTGTGGCGGGCGTCGGGGGTGTCCTTGCGGTACACCTTGCCCGGCATGATCGAGTAGATGGGCGGCGGCTGTGTCTGCATCACCCGGATCTGCACGGGCGAGGTATGGGTGCGCAGCAGCGTCGACTCGGCCTCGCCCCACTCCAGGTAGAGGCTGTCGTGGCCGCTGCGGGCCGGGTGCGCCTTGGGGATGTTGAGGGCTTCGAAGTTGTACCAGTCGGTCTCGACTTCCGGGCCTTCGGCCACCGAGAAGCCCATGCCCACGAAGACGTCTTCGAGTTCGTCGCGGGTCTGGGTGATGAGGCTCAGGTGGCCTCGGGTGGGCGGGCCGGGCAGCACCTCGGTGAGGTCGAGGCGTTCGGCTTCGAGGCGACGGCGACGTTCCTCGACGGCCATGGCCGCCCGGTGCTCGTCGGCCGCGGCCTGCAGGCGGCTGCGGGCCTCGTTGATGAGCTGCCCCACGGCCTTGCGCTCTTCCGGGGCGAGCGAGCCGAGGCGGGTGTTGAGCTGCGCCACGGCCGAGCGCTTGCCGAGCACCTCGGCTTCGGTGGCGCGCAGCTCGTCGAGCGACGTGGCCGAGGTGATGCGGGCCAGCCCGTCCTTCTCGATGAGCGCGATCTCGGCGGTGTCCACGACAGTCCTTCTTACGCGTGCAGGTCTTCGAATGCGTGCAGCGGCAGCGTAAAGCGGAACGTCGAACCCTCGCCGGGAATTGACTCGGCGGTGAGGCGGCCGCCGTGGGCTTCCACCAGGCCCCGGCTGATCCACAGGCCCAAGCCGGAGCCGGTGGGCTTGGTCTCGGCCCGGCGGAAGAACTTGGTGAAGATCTTCGACACGTCGGTCTCCGGTATGCCTTCGCCGCGGTCGCGCACGGCGACGGCCACTTCGTGCTCGGCCACGTCGGCTTCGACCAGCAGCCCCTTGGGCGACCCGTACTTGCAGGCGTTCTCGACCAAGTTGGTGAGGACCTGCACGATCTTGTCGGGGTCGGCGTAGACGGCGGGCACGTCGTCGGGGAAGGCGACGGTGGCTTCGAGGTCGGGGTACTCCATGTGCACCTTCTCGACCACGCTGGCGGCCAGCGCCTTGAGGTCGACCATCTGCCTGCGGAGCACCAGGCGGCCCGATTCCAAGCGGCTGATGTCGAGCAGTTCGGTGATGAGCCGGGTCACCCGATCCGCGTCGTGGTTGACCTGCTCGAGCATCATCTTCTTCTGGTCGTCGCGCAGGCGGTCCCAGCGGTTGAGCAGGAGGCTGGTGTAGCCCTTGACCGAGGTGAGCGGCGAGCGCAGCTCATGGCTGACCGTCGAGACGATCTCGATGCCGGTGGCCGCTTGGTGGCGGCGGGAGCCGGCGGGGCGCAGGACGAGCACGGCGCCGTCGACGCCGCCATCGGCGCGCCGTTGGTAGCGGCCGGTGACGTGGGTGGCGACATCGGTGCCGTCGGCCCGGCGGATCGTCACCTCTTGCTCGGGGACCAGGCGCACCGAGCGCAGGTATGCAGAGGGGTGCCAGTCGCCGTTGAGCAGCGGGTGGCCGTTCTTGCTGCGCACGTCGAGGAAGTCGCCACACGGCTGGCCCAGCAGCGCCTCCCGGTCGTAGCCGGTGAGGGTGGTGGCCGCTTCGTTGGCATCGACGATGCGGCGCTCGCCGTCGAGGCGCAGGACGGCGTCGGGCAGGAGGTCGATCATCGCCGTTGCCTCGCCGCTTCGAAGCAGAGGACGGCGGCGGCCATGCCCACGTTCAACGACTCGGCCCGGCCCGCCATGGGGATGGTGAGGCGCTCGTCGAGGGAGGCGTCGACTTCGGGGGGCAGCCCGTTGGCCTCGTTGCCGAGCACGAATGCCACCGGCTGGGTGAGGTCGAGCGAGACGTAGTCCGCGCCGGAGTGCGCCGCCGTGCCCAGGCGACGTACTCCCCAACCGCCGATGCGTTGGAGCATCTCCACGGGGTCGCCTCCCGCCACGACAGGGACGTGGAACAACGTGCCGGCCGACGCTCGTACCGTTTTCGGGTTGTACATGTCGACCGATCCGCCGCAGCAGACTACCCCGTCGGCACCGGCAGCTTCGGCACTGCGCAGGACGGTCCCGGCGTTGCCCGGGTCACGCACATCGACGCACACGACGAGGAACGTAGCGTCCTGCAGGCTGTCGAGCTCGACGTCGACATAGGGCACCACGGCCATGACGGGCTGAGGCGTCACGGTGTCGGCCACTCGTTCCATGACGCCTTGGGCGAGCACGTGCACACGGGCCTTGGTGGCGTCGGCCAGTTCGAGCACGTCGGGCGGGGCGTCGGCGGTGACGTAGACGCCCTCGACGGGCACGCCCGCGACGATCGCCTCGGAGAGGACCTTGGCCCCTTCGACGACGAAGACACGCTCGGCCGCACGCGCACTGCGGCGCCCCACGAGGCGCCGCAGTCGCTGGACCTTCTGGTGCTTGTAGGTGAGCTCGTGCCTCAGCCGGCCTGCTCCGCGACCTTCACCAGCGCGGCGAACGCGGTGGGATCGGTGACGGCGAGGTCGGCCAGCACCTTGCGGTCGACTTCGACCTCGGCGGCTTTGAGGCCGGCGATGAGGCGGCTGTAGCTCATGCCGTTCTGGCGGGCAGCGGCGTTGATGCGCTGGATCCACAGCTGGCGGAAGTCGCCCTTGCGCGCCCGGCGGTCGCGGAAGGCGTACTGCAGCGAGTGCATGACCTGCTCGTTGGCGGCGCGGTAGCTGCGGCTCTTGTTGCCGTAGTAACCCTGCGCCTGCTCGAGGATTGCCTTGTGGTGCTTCTTGGCGTGGACGGCGCGCTTGACCCTGGCCATTCGGGGTCTCCTTTCGTGGTGCGGACGGGACGGAAGGTGGAGTTCGGGGTGCGAGCGGCTAGAGGCCGAGCAGACGCTTGATCTGCTTGGCGTCGCCGCCGGTGACCTCGGCCTCGCGGCCCAACCGGCGCGTGCGGACGGAGGACTTCTTCTCGAGCAGGTGGGAGCGGAACGCCTTGCGGCGCATGATCTTGCCCGTCCCGGTGATCTTGAAGCGCTTGGCTGCGCCCCGGTCGGTCTTCATCTTGGGCATGTCGTTCAGCTCTCCTGGGTGTCGGCGGCGACAACCGGCTCGGCGCCGTTGCTGCTCGTCGTCTCGTCGTGCAGTTCGTCTTGGTGCAGTTCGTCTTCGTGCAGGTCGTCGGCCGCCGCCTTGGCCCGCTTGTCGGGAGCGAGGACCATGATCATGTTGCGCCCGTCGACCTTGGGCGCCGCCTCGACCTTGGCCACCGTGCCGACCTCTTCGGCGACCCGGTTCAGGATCTTCAGCCCCAGCTCCTGGTGGCTCATCTCCCGGCCTCGGAACATGATCGTGATCTTCACCTTGTGGCCCTGGCCGAGGAACTTCGCCACCTGTCGGGTCTTGGTGTCGAAGTCGCCCTGGCCGATCTTGGGCCGGTACTTCATCTCCTTGATGCTGACGTTGGTCGTCTTGCGCCGCGATTCCTTCGCCCGTTGCTCGTTCTCGTACTTGAACCTGCCGTAGTCCATGATCCGGCAGACAGGCGGGTTCGCCATAGGCGCCACCTCGACGAGGTCGAGGTCGGCATCCCGAGCGATGTGGAGCGCTTCGGGCAGCGGCTTGATCCCGAGCTGCTTGCCTTCGGCGTCCACGAGGCGTACCTCGCGAGCCCGGATGCGTTCGTTGATCCGAGGCTCGTTGCTGGTCGGTGCGGCGATGCGGCATCACTCCTTGGTGGTCGGGTCACGCGAAAAAGCGGACGTCACGGGAAGCAACGTCCGCTTGGCGGTCGATCGACCCGGACGCACCTTGGTGTGGCTTGGTGGCCGGGTGGGGGTGCTTGGAGGCGCCCCGCTTCCCTCTTCAGTTGTGCCCCCTAGGCTACCAGGCATGAGCACGATCTGGACACCCGGCGGCGAGGTACCGGTGGGCGGCGGGCCCGAACCTGCTGCGGGGGCGGCCGGGGAGCCGGGGCCGGTCGACGAAGCCGAGTTCGAAGCCAAGATGGACCAGTTGCGCCAGCAGCTGGCCGAGGCGCCCGCCGAGGTGGTCATCGCCAACCACTGCTTCGGGATGTTCGAGCTGGCCGCGATCCACCTGTCGCTGCAGCCGCCCAAGCTGGCCGAGGCCCAGTTGGCCATCGACGCCTTGGGCGCGGTGATCGAGGGCCTGGCGGGCCGGTTGGGCGAGGAAGAGCAGCAGTTGCGCGACGGCTTGGCCCAGTTGCGGCTGGCCTTCGTACAGATCAAGGCCTCGGCCGAAGCCGAGGCGGGTTAGCACGTGCTGGGGCGGGGTGGTGGTCCCGCCGCTCGTGCTGGTGGCATGCGGCAGCGACACCCCACCCGTTGATGAGGGCACGCGAGCCTTGAAGGAGGGCACGCGTGCGACACACATGACTGTCACCGGGCGACAATCAATTTCACCTCGGGGGGGTGTCGCAACGGACAGGCTGTGAGCGCATCATGCCTACGACAACCAAGTCGGCTGTCAAAGAGTCAGGGGGATTTTGCCATGGTTCGCTTGTGGAGAGCCCGACTACTTGTGGCGATCGCGCTGGGGGGCGTCGCCGTGGTCGTAACGGCGCCTGCAGCATCGGCACACGGGACCTGCGCAGTCACGGTCACGCCACCGCAGGAGTCCGGATCCTGGGTGGTCGCAACAGGGGCAATCTCGTGCACCAGTGCCCACCAGCTCTACACGATCACAGCCTGTCTCGATTATTCGTTCAGCGCAACAACTCGGACATACTGCAATACGAACAATGTCAACAACCCGGCGCTCCAGTTTTCCGCGAGCGTCACCGTCACGGCGCCGTGCGCGATTGGAGGGTGGTCGTCACGAGCGTATGGAACCGCGGGCACAGGCCATTCTCCGCCGCCCGCGTTTGGCGGAGCGATAACGGCGTTGTGCCTGTAGGCAGCGATCTCCGAGGAGGTAGCGCTTCGCTCGAAGCGCTACCTCCTCTCTCACTTCCGTGAGCCAAAGCTCCCGCTCAGCGGGAGCTTTGGCTCACGGAAGAAGCTTCGGAGCGGCCGAGGTGGCCGGGGGTCGTTTCGAAGGTGACTTCCGCGCCCACGTCGATGGTGCGGGTGCCGTCGGCGATGCGGGTGCAGTGGAAGGGGTAGCGGCCGCCGTCGTCGGCCTCGATCTCCCCGAGCCCCACGTGCTCGTCGAAAGCCATCACCCGCCCGCGCATCGGACTAGTGGACGATCTTGGAGAGCGGCAGTTCGATGATGTCGGTGGCGCCGTGGTCCTTGAGGGCGGGGATCAAGACGTTGATCTCGGCCTTGGGCACCACCGTCTCCACCGCGTAGCCGCCTTCGCCGAAGAGCTTCGACACCGTCGGCGCTTTCATCGACGGCAGGATCTCGATGAGCGACTGCAGGTCGGCGTCGGCCACGTTGAGCTTCACCAGCACCTTGCCGCGCGCTTCGAGCGTGCCCTGCAACAGCGTGTGGATCTGGTGCATGGCGTGGCGCTTCTCGGGGTCGTCGCACGCGGCGGGGTTGGCGATCAGCTCGGTGTACGACGTGAGGATGGTGTCGACGATGCGCAGGCCCGCCGCCTTCAGCGCCCGGCCCGTCTCGGTGATCTCCACCACGGCATCGGCGATATCGGGGATCTTGGCCTCGGTGGCGCCGTACGACAGCGTGACCGTGGCGTCGACGCCCGCCTTCTCGAGGAACCGCCGGGTGATCTCGGGGTACTCGGTGGTGACCCGCACCCCTTGGGGCAGGTCCTCGACGGCCTGCACGGGCGAGTCGGCGGCCACGGCGAGCACCAGCTTGATGGGCCGGGCCGTCGCCTTGGAATAGTGGAGCTCGCCCAGCGAGACCACGTCGGACGCCGTCTCCTCGATCCAGTCGCGCCCCGTGATGCCGAGGTCGAACAACCCCTCGGCCACATACCGCGGGATCTCCTGCGGCCGCAGGATACGCACCTCGTCGATGCGGGGATCGGCGATGGTGGCCTTGTAGTCGACCGACGACGAGCGGCTGACGGCGAGGTCGGCCGACTCGAACAGCTCGAGGGTGGCGCGCTCCAGCGAGCCTTTGGGCAGGACGAGTCGCAGCATCAGGTTTCCTTGAGGACCATGGCCATCTCGATGGCCGTCTCGGCCGCCTCGAAGCCCTTGTCGAGCCGAGCTTCCGCCTGCTCGACGGTGTCGGTGGTGAGCACGCCGAACACGCACGGCACGCCGGTGTCGAGCTGCACCCGCATGAGCCCCGATGCGCACTCCCCCGCCACGAAGTCGAAGTGCGGGGTGTCGCCCCGGATGACAGCGCCCAGCGTGATCACGGCGTCGTTCTTGGCCGCCAGGTGCTTGGCCACCAGCGGGATCTCGAAGGCGCCGGGCACCCACGTGACCGTGGGTTCGGCCGCGCCGTACTTCTCCAGCGCGGCCAGCGCGCCCGACAGCAGGCGGTCGGTGATGAAGTCGTTGAACCGCCCGCACACCACGGCGAAACGCAGCCCCGACGCGTCGAGGTCGCCCCGCCGCCCGCGTTTGTCAGAGGACGTCATCCAGCCCCTCCAGGAGGTGGCCCATCCGCTCGCGCTTCGTGCGGAGGTAGTCGATGTTCTCGGGGTTCGGCGTGGACTGCAACGGCACCCGCTCGACGATGTCGAGCCCGAACCCTTCGAGGCCACCGTACTTGGCCGGGTTGTTGGTCATCAGGCGCATGGTGGTGATGCCGAGGTCGACGAGGATCTGGGCACCGATGCCGTACTCCCGGCTGTCGGCGGGCAGCCCCAACTCCAGGTTGGCGTCGACCGTGTCGCGCCCCTGCTCCTGCAGCCGGTAGGCCCGCAGCTTGTGGCCGATGCCGATGCCGCGGCCCTCGTGGCCCCGCAGGTACAACACGACGCCCATGCCTTCGTCGGCAACCCGCTTGATGGCGGCGTCGAGTTGCGGCCCGCAGTCGCAGCGCATCGACCCGAACACGTCGCCGGTGAGGCACTCGCTGTGTACCCGGACCAACACGTTGTCCTCGCCCTGCACGGCGCCGTTCACCAGCGCCAGGTGCTGCTGGCCGTCGAGCACCGACTCGTAGGCGTAACAGGTGAAGTCGCCGTAGGCCGTGGGGATGCGGGCCTCGGCGATGCGGCGCACGAGCTTCTCGTTCTGGCGCCGATAGCGGATGAGGTCGGCAATGGAGATGAGCAGCAGGCCGTGCTCTTCGGCGAACGCTTCGAGCTCGGGGAGGCGGGCCATGTCGGTCTTCTTGTTGTCGACCACTTCGCACAGCACGCCCGCCGGGTAGAGCCCGGCCATGCGGGCCAGGTCGACGGCGGCCTCGGTGTGGCCTGCCCGCTTGAGCACGCCGCCCTTGGCGTAACGCAGCGGGAAGATGTGGCCGGGGCGGGCGAAGTCGGCGGGCCTGCTGGCGGGATCGATGAGCGCTTGGATGGTGGCCGCCCGGTCGTAGGCGGAGATGCCCGTGCTGGTGCCGTGGCGGTAGTCGACGCTGACGGTGAACGCCGTGCGGTGCGACTCGGTGTTGTGCGTGACCATCAGCGGCAGGTCGAGCTCGTCGAGGCGCTCGGGCGTCATCGGCGTGCAGATGAGCCCCGAGGTGTGCTGGAGGAAGAAGGCGATCTTCTCCGGCGTCGCCGCCTCGGCGGCCATGATGAGGTCGCCCTCGTTCTCGCGGTCCTCGTCGTCGACGACGACGACGATCTCCCCTCGCCCGATGGCGGCGACGGCCTTGTCGATCTCGGAGAACGGCATAGTGCTACGGCCTTTCCTGAAGCAGTCGTTCGACGTACTTGGCGACGACGTCGACTTCGATGTTGACCCGGTCGCCGGCGAGCCGGTGGCCGAGGGTGGTGACGTCCCCCGTGTGGGGGATGACGGCAACGGTGAAGCCGTCGGGCAGGGCGTCGACCACGGTCAACGAACAGCCGTCGACGGTGATGGAGCCTTTGGGCACGACGTAGCGCAGCAGCGCCTCGGGGATGCGCACGCGCAAGTCGGGGGCCGGGGTGACGACCTGGCCGACGGCATCGACGTGGCCCTGCACGATGTGGCCACCGAGGCGGTCTTGGGCTCGCACCGGGCGCTCGAAGTTCACCACGTCGCCGGGCTGCAGGTCGTCGAGGTTGGTGCGCGACAGCGTCTCGTCCACGGCGTCGGCCTCCCACGTGTCGGTGCCGAGGGCGACGACGGTGAGGCAGCACCCGTTCACCGCGATGGAGTCGCCGATGGCTGCGTCCTGGGTGACGACCTTGGCCTCGAAGGTGAATCGTCCGCCGTCGCGTGCCGCCACCCTCCCCAGTTCTTCCACGATCCCGGTGAACACTTACGCTGCGACCTCGACTCGTAGGTCGTCGCCCAGTTGCTCGACCGACAGGATGCGGCCGCGCCACACGTCGGCCACGGTGGCGGCGCCGGGGCCGGCAAAGAGGCCGCGGGCATCGTCGCCGCCGAAGAACGCCGGGGCCAGGTAGAGCACGTAGCGGTCGACCAACCCCGCGGCGTGGAAGTCGTGGGCCACGGTGGCGCCGCCCTCGACCAGCAGTTGCAGCACCCCGCGGCCGCCGAGGTCGTCGAGCACGGTGCGAAGGTCGCCGCTCACCTCCACCGCGGGCTGCACCTTGGCCTCGGCGGGTGCCGAACCGAGGACCACTCGCAGCGGGTCGCGGCCCTCGACGTGGCGCACGGTCAGCGAAGGGTCGTCGGTGCGCACGGTGCCGGCGCCGACGAGCACGGCATCGCTGTCGGCCCGCAGGCGATGAGCGTCGGCGCGAGCCGCTTCCCCGGTGATCCACCGGCTGGTGCCGTCGGGCGCGGCCGTGCCGCCGTCGAGGGTGGCGGCCAGCTTGAGCACGACCCACGGGCGACCGGTGCGGCGGTGCTTGAGGTAAGGCGCCAACTGGTCGCCCACCTCGTCGGCCAGCACGCCCACCTCGACCTCGATGCCCGCCTGGCGCAGCTGCCCGACGCCCCGGCCCGCCACCTGGGGGTCGGGGTCTTCGATGCCGACCACCACGCGTGCGACACCGGCGTTGACGATGGCTTCGGTGCACGGCCCGGTGCGGCCCGTGTGGGCGCAGGGCTCGAGGGTCGTCCAGAGCGTGGCCCCGCGTGCCGCCTCGCCCGCTGCAGCCAGGGCGACGGCCTCGGCGTGCGGTCCGCCGGGCGGCTGCGTGGCCCCCTCGTGGCCGCTCGACAGCACGCATCCCACCCACGGGTTGGGCGACGTGGAGGCGCGCACGGAAGCGGCCAGTGTCATCGCCCGCCTCATCGCTGCTGTGTCGTCCATATCGTGACCCGGCCGTCCAGTGTGACATGCAGGGTCACGAGCCGGACAGTTGGCGGGCCCCGCAACCCAACCCTCGAACTTGTGTAGGAATCGCGTTGTTTTCCGCGCCGTTTCCTACGCAACTTCGGCGGTGGGGTGGGCGGGGGGTCAGTGGGGGTGTTCGCCGCGCAGGAGCGACAACGCATGGGGCACCACGTCGAGCACGGCGTCGAGGCACTCGACAGCGCCGGTCGTGGAGCCGGGGGTGTTGAGGATCAGGGCGTGGTCGAGCGCGCCAGCCACCGCCCGCGACAAACGTCCGAGGGGGCTGACGAGTCGCATGGCCTCGGCCAAGCCGGGCGCCTCTCGGTCGAGCACGATCTTGGTGCCTTCGGGCGTGAGGTCGCGAGGGCCGAAGCCCGTGCCACCGGTGGTCACGATGAGGCCGCTGAAGTTGCCCGCCATCTCCCGCAGGGCGAAGGCCACCGAGTCGACCCCGTCGGCCACCGCCCGGTGGTCGTCGACGGTGAAGCCCGCAGTAGTGAGGCGCTCTACCAGCGCCGCGCCCGAGCGGTCCTCGCGGGTGCCCGCCACGACACCGTCGGAGACGGTGAGGACCTTGGCCCTCACAGCGTCGCGGCGGCGCGGATGCGAGCGGCGGCGGCCACCGGGTCGTCGGCCCGGAAGATGGCGTTGCCCGCCACGAACACGGTGGCGCCCGCCTCGGCGGCAATGCGCGCCGTTTCCTCGTTGATGCCGCCGTCGACCTGGATGGCGAGCGACAGGCCGCGCCGATCGATCTCGTCGCGGGTGCGGCGCACCTTGTCCATCACGTCGCCGATGAACGACTGCCCGCCGAAGCCGGGGAACACGGTCATGAGCAACAGCAGGTCGAGCCGGTCGAGGTAGGGCTCGAACGCCTCGTAGGGCGTGTCGGGGTTGACGGCCAAGCCCACGTCGAGGCCCAGCGAGCGCATCTGCTCGATGAGCTCGTCGGTGCGGTCGAGCTCCACGTGCACCGAACACCCGTCGGCGCCCGCCTTCTTGAACGCCTCCAGGTACTTCTCCGGGTTGGTGATCATCAGGTGGCAGTCGAGGTACAGGTCGGTGTGCTTGCGCAGCGACGCCACCACCGGCGGGCCGATGGTGAGGTTGGGCACGAAGTGGCCGTCCATCACGTCGACGTGGAGCATGTCGGTCTCGGGGGCCACGCCGTCGACGGCGGCGGCCAAGGTGGCGAAGTCGGCGGAAAGGATCGACGGGGCGATGCGGGCCATTGCGCCCAACGCTACGGCTTGCGCAGGCCGAGCACGTACATCCCGTCGGTGCCTGCGGCCTGCGGGAGCAAGCGGGCGCCGCGCCCCAACGGTTCCCACGGCGCCACAGGCGGCGGCAGGGGCGCCAGCGTGGGGTGGGCGTCGGCTAACCACTCGTCGATGCCGAGCGACTCGGCCAGCGTCAGCGTGCACACCGAGTAGACGAGCACGCCTCCGGGCCGCACCAGGTCGACGGCTGCGTCGAGCAGTTGGCGTTGCAGGACGACGAGCCGGTCGATGTCGTCGGCCTCGATGCGCCACCGGGCGTCGGGCCGCCGGCGCAGCACGCCCAGCCCCGAGCACGGCGCGTCGAGCAGCACCCGGTCGAACGAACCTGGCCGGTAGGGCGGCCTGCGCCCGTCGGCCTGCACCACGGCCACGGTGTCGAGCCGGAGGCGGCGCACGTTCTGCTGCACCAGCCCCACCCGGAAGCCGAGTAGGTCGGAGGCGGCCACGAAGGCGGCCGCCATCGCCGTCGCTTTGCCGCCCGGCGCGGCGCACAGGTCGGCCACCCGCTCCCCCGCCGACGCACCCACATAAGCAGCGACCTGTTGCGACGCCTCGTCCTGCACGTAGCCGTCGTCGCGCTCGGTCACCGTGGGGGCGACGTTCATCTGCTCCAACGCCTCGGCCGCGGCATCGACGCCGAGGTCGGCGGCCAGGCGGCGCACGATCCAGTCGGGGTAGCTGAGCTTGGTGGCGGGGTCGGGCCACCGCGGCGGCAGGGCGCCGGCCACCTTGCGCAGCACGGCGTTGACGAACCCACGGGCTCGCGGTGGCGCGGCAGAGACGGTGGCCGACACTGCGGCGTGGGGCGGCGTCTGGAGGAAGGCGAGCTGGTAGGCGCCGAGGCGCAGGACGGCGCGCACGTCGGGGTCGAGGGGCCGGTCGGTGAAGCGGTCGACCAGCCAGTCGCAGGCCCGGCGCATGCGCGTGCTGCCGTAGACGAGCTCGGTGACGAAGGCGCGGTCGCGGGCCGAGAGGTCACAGGCGTCGAGCAGCTCAGGCACCACGAGGTTGGCGTAGGCGCCCTCGTCGATGCGCAGCAGCGCCTGGGCGGCGACGGCCCGAGCGTTCTGGTCCGTCGATCCGGCGCCCTGGCGCCGAATCGACGGACCAGAAGGGCGGGGGGTGGAGGCCGTCATTCGCCGAGGCGTTCGCCGGGCTGGAGGCGGGCGCCGTTGGCCCAAGCGGCGGCCGACTGCGGGCCTTTGCCCTCCGGCTGCACCTCGACCAACTCCAGTCCGGCGCCGTCGCCCGCGGAGACGACGAGGTTCTCGATCTCGCCGTGCAGGCCGCCCGACGCGGTCACCAAGCGGGCGTCGAGCACGCGCAAGCGCTTGCCCCGGAACGTCGTCCACGCCCGGCCCAGTCGCACCACACGGTGCAGTTCTTCCGCGGGCCGCCACCAGTCGAGCCGGAACTCCTCGGGCTCCAACTTGGCGGCGTAGGTGGCCTCACCTGCCTGGGGCACCGGCTCGCCCAGCCCCTCGCGCAGCCGTTCCACCAACAGGCGGGTGCCGACGGTGACCAGTCGCTCTCGCAGCGAGTCGGCCGTCTCGCCCGCGCCGATGGCCACCTGCTCCACGGCATAGACAGGCCCGGTGTCGAGCCCTTCCTCCAACTGCATGAGGCACACGCCGGTCTCGCTGTCGCCCGCCAGGATGGCGCGCTCGACGGGTGCGGCACCCCGCCAGCGCGGCAGCAGCGAGAAGTGGAGGTTGAGCATGGGCACCCGTTCGAGCACGTGCGGCTTCACCAGCCGCCCGAAGGCCACCACCACCCCCAGCTCCACATCGGCGTCGAGCACGTCGTCGACCCGTTCGGTCACCGGGATGCCATGCGCCTCGGCTGCGGCCTTGACCGCACTGGGCACGAGCGCGCCACCGCGGCCGCGACGGCGGTCGGGCTGGGTGACGACGAGGGCCACGTCATGGCCGGCGTCGATCAACGCCTCCAGCGGCGGGACCGCGGCCGCGGGCGTGCCGAGGTAGGCGAGCCGGGTCAGCGGCGTCCGGGCGGCCGCAGTTCGGCATCGCCCATGGTCGACAGGTCGAGCGCTTGCCGCCGCAGCTCGCGCATCGCCTCCTTGCGGGTGTCGGGATCGAGCCGGTCGAGCAGCAAGGTGCCGTCGAGGTGGTCGAGCTCGTGCTGGAACACCCGGGCCAGGTACTCGTCGGCTTCGATCGACAACTCGTTGCCGTCGAGGTCGAAGCCCACCAGGTGCACCTGCTTGGGCCGGGTGATCGTCCAGTACAGGCCGGGCACCGACAGGCAGCCCTCGTCGAACTCCCACTCGCCGTCGGACTCCTCGATGCGGGGGTTCACGATGGCCTGGGGGCCGTCGCCGATGTCGTACACGAACAGCCGCTTCTGCACGCCGATCTGGGGCGCCGCCAGCCCCACGCCGGGCGCCGCGTACATCGTCTCCACCATGTCGTCGACGAGCCGCAGCAGGGCGGCGTCGACATCGCCGACCTCGGCGGCCCGTTGCTTGAGCACGGGGTCGCCGAAGACCCGGATGACATGCGTGGACATGGCTTCAGGCTATCGGGTCGTCCGGCGTTGTCGGCCCAGGTGCGTCGGGTTCGATGAGGACCCGGTCGCGGTGGTGGGCCACGACGAGGGCCATGGAGGCAGCAGCCAGGAACACGCCGACGATCCCCTCGCGCGCACCGTCCCTGACGGCCGTTTCGACGTCCTGGCTCGAGAAGGTGCCAGGCGCCACCGCCTGGGCCAACCCCGACAGCGTCATGGCCGCACCGACGATGAAGGCAAACAGCCCCACCAGAGACGACACGTAGAGATAGGTGGAGAAGACGGGGGCGGCGGGCCCGCCGACGAAATCGTCGGACGCAGCCAGGTTCCGCAACTGGCGACGGTGGTACACCAGCAACGCCCCGGCGACAGCCGTGACCACGAGTCCTTGCATCAGGTTTCGTGCTGCCTCCTCGTCGCCGTGGGATTCGACCCCTCGTAGTGTCCCGAAGCTGTCGTCGTCGAACGACGGACTGTCCGAGAACGTCGGCCCGCTCCCCATCTCCTCGCCGGCGGCCAGGGCCATGAGCGACCCCATGGTCGAGGTGGCGGCGAACAGGGCGATGAACAGGGAGAAGAAGAGGATCACGCAGAGGTAGGTGGCCTTGAGCCGGTGGCCTCGAGGGTCGGGTTGCCCGCGGTTGGCGCCGACGGCGACGGCGATGACGAGGACCAACACCGAGAACACGATGTTGCTGACGATCGCCCCGGCTTGGAGGAAGAACAACTCACCGAACATGCGCCACGGTAACCCGAAGGGTCAGGCGCGCAGCGGATCGACCTCTACGCGCAAGCGACCGTTCGGACGCGGCGTCTGCGCCAGTCCGTCGCACAGCGTCTGGTGGTCGGGCGCACGCACCAGCCACCGGCCATCGGACGGGCCGAGGCGGTCGAGGTGCACGGGCAAGGCGGCCACGTACTCGTCGGCCGCCTCGCCGCTCACCAAGGCCAGCGCACTGAAGGGCGGGAAGCCGAGGGCTCGTCGTCTGGCTTCCTCCGCGGTTGCGACGCGGGCGGGGTCGGCATGCAAGGCAGCAGTGAGCACCTCGTGGTGCGGGAGGCGGGTCTGCACCACCACCCGTCCGCCGCGACCGCCCACCATGCGAGCGGCGCGGGCCAACAAGGCGAAGGCTTGTTCGGCCGCTCGGAAGCGCGGGGCGAGGATCTCCTGGTCGATGTCGAGGAAGGCGACCACGTCGGCTTGGGGCACGCGGTGCAACGCCGCCTCGGTGCCGACGAGGACCGACGCCGTGGGGTCGTCGTCGGACTCCCCCGTCACCTCTTCGACGGGCACGCCGGCCAACGCCTCCAACTCCTCGCGCACCCGCGTCACGCCGGCCCGCAGGTTCTTGAACCGCTGGGCGCCGCAGTGCGCGCACACGACCGGCCGGACCGTGCCGCAGCGGCCGCACCGCAGTTCGTCGTCGACCAACTCGACGGCGCCGTCGCATGCCGTGCACCGGGCCAGCTCGCCACACGCCGCACAGGCGAGGAGCCGGGCTCGGCCCTTGCGGTTGAGGACGCACACCACGCGCCCGCCGCTGCGCAAGGCGGTGACCAGTCGCTCGGAGTAGAGGCCGGAACGGGGGTCGTCGCCGCGGCGGTCAACGATGTCGACGGCAGGCCATCCGCTGCGCTCTGCCGCCCGCGAAGGGACGACGGGCTCGCCCCACTCCAGCAGTTCGAGGGTGGGGCACGGCGACAGCAACACGCACGGCACGCCCGCCCGTTCGGCTCGCTCGGCCGCCACCTGCCAGGCGTTCCACGTGGGCGCCCGTTCCTCTTGGTACACCTCGTCGTGGGCATCAAGCACCACGACGGCGGCCAGGCCCGGCACCGGTGCCCATGCGCCGGCGCGGGCGCCCACCACCGTGGCACCGCCCGCCGCGGCACGCGCCCAGTCGCGCGGCGCCAAGGCGACGACGGTGCCCTGCCGGCGCAGGCGCCCGGCCACATGGGCAGCCCGGGCGATCGACGGCGCCAGCACCAATGCAGGCCCCCGGGCCGCGGCTGCCGCGAGGTACGGGAACGGGTCGGTGGCAGGCGGGAGGCGAACGACGCTGCGGGGGCGGGCGAAGGCGTCGCGCACCACGTCGTCCTCCCCGATCACCGCGGCGGGCGGGCGGGGCGGTGGCGCGGGTGGCAACCCGCGCACGGCGACGGGCGGCGAGGCCGTGCGCAACAACGTGGCCTGGCGTCCGGCCCATCGCCGCGCCGCCCAGCGCGACAAGTCGACGAGGTCAGGGGACGGGCCCCAGCCCGTGACCTTGGCCAGGGCCACCAGCCGCTTGCCGGGGGGCGGCTCGACGTCGTCTTCCACCACCCAGCCGCCCACGCGACGGCCCGCCAGGGCGATGCGCACCATGGTGCCGACGCGCACCTGGTCCCCGAAGGCTTCGGGGACCAGGTAGTCGAACGTCTTGTCGATGGCGGGGACGTCAGGGAGGACCCTGACGCAACGGGGTGCGCTCAGGCGCCCACCGCGGCCTTGAAGTCGTCGAGCTTCGACAACGCCTCCCAGGTGAACTCCTTCTCCGAGCGCCCGAAGTGGCCGTAGGCCGCCGTGCGCCGGTAGATGGGCCGGCGCAGGTCTAGGTCGCGCACGATGGCGGCGGGCCGCAGGTCGAACACGTCGTTGACCGCCTTGACGATCGTGTCGTGGCTGACCGTCTCGGTGCCGAAGGTGTCGACCAGGATGGAGATGGGGTGCGCCACGCCGATGGCGTAGGCCACCTGGATCTCGCAACGGCGAGCGGCGCCGGAGGCCACCACGTGCTTGGCCACCCAACGCGCCGCGTAGGCGCCGGACCGGTCGACCTTGGAGGGGTCCTTGCCCGAGAAAGCACCACCGCCGTGGCGGGCAGCGCCGCCGTAGGTGTCGACGATGATCTTGCGGCCGGTGAGGCCCGCGTCGGCATGGGGGCCGCCCAGCTCGAACTTCCCGGTGGGGTTGGCCAGCACCTTGTAGTCGTTGTCGACGAAGGCGGCCGGGAGCATGGGGTGGATCACGTGCTCCTTGAGGTCGGGCTTGAGCAGCGTCTCGATGTCGAGGCCCGGCGAGTGCTGGGTGGAGATGAGCACGGTCTTGAGGGCGACGGGACGGCCGTCCTCGTAGTCGAAGGTGACCTGGGTCTTGCCGTCGGGCCGCAGGTACGGGAGCACGCCCGCCTTGCGCACCTCGGCCAGCCGCTGGGCCAGGCGATGCGCCAGCCAGATGGGCAGGGGCATGAGGTCTTCGGTCTCGTCGGTGGCGTAGCCGAACATCATCCCCTGGTCGCCTGCGCCCTGGCTGTTGAGCAGGTCTTCGCCGCTCTTGCCGGTGCGCACCTCAAGGGCGGTCGACACGCCTTGGCCGATGTCGGGCGACTGCTCGTCGATGGCGGTGATGACGCCGCACGTGTTGCCGTCGAAGCCGAACGACTCACGGTCGTAGCCGATCTCGCACACCGTCTTGCGCACCAGCTTGGGGATGTCGACGTAGGCGTTGGTGGTGATCTCGCCGGCCACCACCACCAGGCCGGTGGTGAGCAGCGTCTCGCACGCCACCCGGCCCTGCGGGTCCTCAGCGAGGATGGCATCGAGCACCGTGTCGGAGATCTGGTCGGCCATCTTGTCGGGATGGCCTTCGGTGACCGACTCCGACGTGAAGGTGAAACGGTTGCTCAAGGTCTAACTCCCTGTTGAAGTGCTGGGGCGGGTCAGGCGGGCGGCTACCTGGTCGAGCACCACGCTCGCCACCTGCCGCTTGTCCGTCAGGGGGACATTCTGCTCGGTACCGTCGGCCGCGAGCACAATCACGCTGTTGGTGTCGTGCTCGAAACCGACGCCAGGCGCCGACACGTCGTTGGCCACGATGAGGTCGAGCCGCTTGCGGGCCAGCTTGTCGGCGGCGTTGGCCCGCAGGTCGGCGGTCTCGGCCGCGAAGCCCACGAGCAACTGCCCGTCGCGCTTGCGGGCGGCCACGCCGGCCAGGATGTCGGGCGTGGGTTCGAGGATGACCTCGGGCACGCCGTCGCCCTTCTTGATCTTGGTGTCGGCCGTGGCCTTGGGACGGAAGTCGGCCACCGCGGCGGCCATCACGACCACGTCGGCGTCGTCGCTGTGGCGGGCGACCGCGGCTTCCATATCGGCCGCCGTCTCCACCCGCTCGATGTCGATGCCGGCGAGGGTGGTGCGGTTGACGGTGGTGACCAGGGTGACGTGGGCGCCGCGGCGATGGGCTTCTTCGGCGATGGCGTAGCCCTGCTTGCCCGACGATCGATTGCCGATGAAACGCACCGGGTCGATGGGCTCGCGGGTGCCGCCCGCGGTGACGAGCATGCGCACGCCGGCCAGGTCGGCCTGCCGGGCGAATACCGATTCGACGGCAGCGACGACAGCCGCGGGGTCGGCCAGGCGTCCGGCGCCTTCGTCGCCCCCCGCCAGTCGCCCCACCTCGGGGTCGACCACGTGCACGCCGCGGCGGCGCAAGGTGGCCAAGTTCTCCTGCACGGCCGCGTGCTCCCACATCTCGGTGTGCATGGCCGGGCACACCACCACCGGGGCGCGGGTGGCGAGGAGCGTCGAGGTGAGCAGGTCGTAGCTCAAGCCCGCGGCATAGGCGCCCAGCACGCGGGCAGTGGCGGGCACTACGAGCACGAGGTCGGCGCCTTGGCCCAGCTTGGTGTGCGGGATGGGCTCGGCCTCGTCCCACATGGAGGTGCGCACCTTCTCCGAGGCGAGGGCCGAGAGGGTGACCTTGCCGAGAAAGCGTTCGGCGTCCTTGGTCATGACGGGCGACACGAACGCCCCGGCGTCGACCAAGCGACGGCACACTTCGACGGCCTTGTAGGCGGCGATGCCGCCGGAGACGCCGAGGACGATGCGGCGTCCCGCCAACACGGGTCTTACTGCTCCGAGCCGGCCTCGGGCTCGTCGACGCGGCGGAAGACGATCTTGTGGGCGGCGATCTCCTCGAGGGCGATCGACAGCGGCTTGCGCGAGACGGAGGTGACCTGCGGGGGCACGATGGCGCCCAGGCCCTCGCCCAGTTGGTTGAAGTAGGAGTTGATCTGCCGGCCGCGCTTGGAAGCGAGGGTGACCAGCGAGAACTTCGAGTCGACCTTGTCGAGCAGCTGCTCGATGGGCGGGTCCATCATGGTCGGGCGGCGCTGAGCCATTACGCGGTTCCTTCGGCAGGGGGTTTGCGGTAGCTGTCGAGTATACCGGCGACCTCCTCGACGGCCCTATCCAGGTCGTCGTTCACCACGATGTGGTGGGCGAGGGTGCGCCCGATCGCTTCTTCTTCCTCGGCGATGGCGATGCGCTTGTCGATGTGGTCGTCGTTGTCGCCCCGGGCTCGCAGGCGGGCCTGCTGGACCTCGCGACTGGGGGGCGCCACCAGGATCATCACTGCGTCGGGCACCCGTTGGAGCACCTGGCGCGCACCTTGCACCTCGATGACGAGGATGAGGTCGGTTCCCGGCTCGGCGCGAGGCAGCGGCGTGCCGTAGAAGTTGTCGACGTACTCGGCCCACTCCAGGAACCCGTCGTTGCGCACGTGTTCGAGGAACTCGTCACGGGTGACGAACGTGTAGGCGTCTTCGGGCTCGCCCGGACGCCGGGCCCGGGTCGTCCAGCTCCGGCTCTCGCGCAGGGTGCGGTCGCGCGCCAGCAGGCGGTCGACGATGGTGTTCTTGCCCGCGCCCCCCGGCCCGGAAAGTACGTAAACGCTCACGGCAACATCAGTATCGGCTGAAAGCCGATTCCGCTCAGCGCTACGCCGAGGGGTGGCAGGTAGGGAAGGGGCCCGCCCGAGGGACGAGGGTGGGAAGGCATCCGTGCGTGACAGGACCCGGAGGCGCCTACAACTGGGAGAGGCGCTCGAACAGCTTCTTGCGCTGGTTCTCGCCCAGGCCCTGCACCCGACGGGCGTCGCTGATGCCGATCTCCTCCATGAGCCGGCGGGCCTTGACCTTGCCCACTCCGGGGAGGGATTCGAGGACGGCGACCACCTTCATCTTGCCGACGACCTCGTCGCGTTCGCCCTGATCGAGCAGTTCGCGCAAGGTGATCGAGCCCATCTTGAGCTTCTCCTTCAGCTCGGCGCGCTGGCGCCGTGCGGCTGCTGCCTTGTCGAGCGCGGCCTGTCGCTGATCGGGGGAAAGAGCGGGGGGCAACGGCATGGCGTGACCCTAGCGCGAGGACGCTGAACGACGTTCGAGGTCGAGCGACCCCACCAACTGCTCGGCGGCCGCGGCGCGATCGCTTGCTCCGGTGACCGCCCGGCCCACGACGAGAAGGTCGGCGCCCGCCTGGATGGCGGCCTCGGGGGTGGAGGCGCGGGCCTGGTCGTGGGTGTTCATCCCGGCGGCGCGGATGCCAGGCACCACGGCAGTCAGGCGAGGCGCCACCTGCTTGGCGTGGCGCACGTCGGTGGCGGCGCAGACGATGCCGCCGCACCCCGCCTCCATGGCGTGCTTGATGCGGTTGGTGAGCACCTGGTCGGGGGCCGCTTCCTCACTGGTGAGGACGGTGACGGCCAGCGCCGTGGTCGGTGCCTCGAGGCCCGCGCTCGCCGCGCCTTCGGCCAAGCCTTCGACGCCCGCCCGCAACATGGCGTTGCCGCCCGAGGCGTGCAGCGTGAGGTACGTGGCGCCGATGGCACCCACCACCCGGGCCGCCTTGCGAACGGTCGTGGGGATGTCGTGGAACTTCAGGTCGAGGAAGATCCGGTAGTCGAGCTTGGCCAGTTCGAACACGGCGTCGGTGCCCGCCGCCGCATAGAGCTCGAGGCCCACCTTGGCCACGCCGAACCACGGCCGCACGTCCTTGGCGATGCGCAACGCCTCGACGAGGTCGTCGACGTCGAGGGCGATGGCCAAGCGGTTGCGAACATCAGGTGCCTGCTCTCGTCGTTGGTCAGTGGTCTCCGACATGCGCGCCTCCGATCAGGTCGGTGATCCGGTCGACGCCGTGCCGACGGCACCAGCGTTCGAGCTCCGACCGTACCCGCGCCGGGGCCTTGGGGTCGGCGAACGTGGCGGTACCCACCTGCACGGCCGATGCGCCGGCGAGCAGGAACTCGACGGCGTGCTCGCCGCTGCTGATGCCGCCCACGCCGACGATGGCGGCGTGGGGGAACGCCTTGCGGCAGTCGTAGACGGCCCGGACGGCAACGGGACGAATGGCCGCACCGCTCAGTCCTCCACCGCCCGCGCCCAGTCGTGGCTTGCGGCTCTCGGGGTCGATGGCCAGACCCATGACGGTGTTGGCCAACGTCAGTGCGTCGGCGCCGGCGTCGAGCACGGCGCCCGCGATCTCGGTGATGTCGGTGACGTTGGGGCTGAGCTTGGCCCAGCGGGGCTTGGCACACGCAGCGGTGGCCTCGATGGCCTCGGCCGCCGTCGTGGGGTTGTGGGCGAACATGTGGCGCCGGTCCTCGACGTTGGGGCAACTGAGGTTGACCTCGACGGCGACGACGGGCGCGTCGGCCAACATGGCCGCGGCCTTGGCGTAGTCCTCGACGGTGAAGCCCCAGATGGAAGCCACGACGGTGGCACCGGCTTGGAGCAGAGGGGGTAGCTCGTGCTCCAACCACGCCTCGACGCCTGGCCCTTGCAGGCCGACGCTGTTGAGCATGCCGCCTGTGGTCTGATGCACACGCGGCGCGGGATTGCCCGCCCACGGCTGGGGCGACAGCGACTTCACGACGACCGCGCCCAGTGTGGCGAGGTCGACGTAACGGCCCAGCTCGGCCCCGTGGCCGGCCGTGCCCGCCGCGGTCATCACCGGGTTGTCGAGCTCGACCGAGCCCACCCGCGTCGAGGTGTGGATCAGACGGGGAGGCGTAGCTGGTCCCCTTCCAGGTACTCCTGCAACGACCGCACCGACAGCTCGTGCCGGCCCCAGTCGGCGATGCCCGCGGCGGCAGCGCGTGCCGCGGCCACGGTGGTGAGGCACGGCACGTTGTGCACGTTGGCCGTGGTGCGGATGTAGGCGCCGTCGGCGCGGGGGCCGCGGCCGCGCGGGGTGTTCACCACCAACTGCACCTTGCCGCTGGTGATGAGCTCGACGGCCGTCTCGCCGTCGCCCTCCCCCACCTTGCCGACCACAGTGTCGACGGGCACGCCGTTGGCTTCGAGGTACGCGGCGGTGCCCGCGGTGGCGGCCAGTGAGAAGCCGAGCTCGACGAACTTGGTCGCGGCAGCGAGGCCCGCGGGCTTGTCGCGGTCGGCCAACGAGAAGAACACCGAGCCGCTGTCGGGCAACTGGTCGCCCGCGGCGATCTGGCTCTTGGCGAAGGCCAGGCCGAAGGTGGTGTCGATGCCCATGACCTCGCCGGTGGAGCGCATCTCGGGACCGAGCACGGTGTCGACGTCGGGGAAGCGGCTGAAGGGCAGCACCGCTTCCTTGACGCTGACATGCCCGCCTTCGACGGGCGGGCGCAGCAGGCCTTCGTCGCGAAGCTGGGCCAGGGTGGCGCCGGCCATCACTCGCGCCGCCACCTTGGCCAGCGGCACCCCGGTGGCCTTGGCCACGAACGGCACGGTGCGCGAGGCGCGAGGGTTGGCCTCGATCACGAACACCTGGTTCTGCTTCACCGCGTACTGCACGTTGATGAGGCCGCGGACGTCGAGGGCATCGGCGATGGCCTTGGTGTAGCCCTCGATGACCTCGACCACCTCGTGGGGCAGCGTGGGCGGCGGGATGACGCAGGCGCTGTCGCCGGAGTGCACGCCCGCTTCCTCCACGTGCTCCATGACGGCGCCGATGACGAAGTCGCCGGCCGCATCCCTGAGCGCGTCGACGTCGACCTCGGTGGCGTCCTCCAGGAAGCGGTCGACGAGCACCGGCCTGGTGGCCGACAACCCGCCTTCGCGGCCGAGGGAGCCGAACCCTGCCAGCGCGGCCATGGCCCGGCGCAGGCCTTCCTCGTCGTAGACGATCTCCATGGCACGGCCACCGAGCACGTAGCTCGGGCGGATGAGGGCGGGGTACCCGATGCGCTCCACGATGGCGAGGGCCTCGTCGACGGTGACGGCGGTGCCGCCCGCGGGCTGCGGGATCTCAAGCCGCGCGCACAAGGCGTTCCAACGCTCGCGGTCCTCGGCCAGGTCGATCGACTCGGGGCTGGTGCCGAGCACGAGCTCGGCGGGTAGTTCGCCCGACAGCTTCAGCGGCGTCTGGCCGCCGAGGCTCACGATGATGCCCTCGGGCTGCTCGGCCTCGATGACGTTCATGACGTCTTCGTAGGTGAGGGGCTCGAAGTACAGCCGGTCGCTGGTGTCGTAGTCGGTCGACACCGTCTCCGGGTTGCAGTTGATCATGATCGTCTCGAAGCCCGCTTCGCGCAGGGCGAACGACGCGTGCACGCAGCAGTAGTCGAACTCGATGCCCTGGCCGATGCGGTTGGGGCCGGAGCCGAGGATGACGATCTTGCGGCGGTCGCTCTGGCGCACCTCGTCTTCGTCCTCGTAGGTCGAGTAGTGGTACGGCGTCTTGGCGTCGAACTCGGCCCCGCAGGTGTCGACGGTCTTGAAGGTGGCGCGCACGCCCGCTTCGAGCCGTCGAGCGCGAACCGTGCGCTCGTCGGTGCTCCACAGGTAGGCCAGCTGGGCGTCGGAGAAACCGAGGCGCTTGGCCCGGCGCCAGTCGCGCCGGGTCATGGCGTCGATGCCGCGCTCTGCCAACGCGGCGCGCTCTTCGACGATCAGGAGGATCTGGTCGAGGAACCACGGGTCCACGCGGGTGGCCTCGTAGAGCCGGTCGACGGAGATGCCGCGACGCAGCGCAGCTTCCAGTTGGAAAGGGCGGTCGGGGGTGCCGATGGCGGCGCGGCGCACGAGTTCGTCGTCGTCGAGCTGGTCGAAGACGGCTTCGCCGGGATCGCAGTTGAGGCCCCAACGGCCATGCTCCAGGGAGCGCATCCCCTTCTGCAACGACTCGGGGAACGTGCGGCCGATGGCCATGGCTTCGCCCACCGACTGCATGCGGGTGCCGAGCACGTCGGGGGTACCGGGGAACTTCTCGAAGGCCCAGCGCGGCACCTTGGTGACGACGTAGTCGATGGTGGGTTCGAAGGACGCCGGCGTCTCCTTGGTGATGTCGTTGGTGATCTCGTCGAGCGTGTAGCCCACGGCGAGGCGGGCGGCGATCTTGGCGATGGGGAACCCGGTGGCCTTCGACGCCAGCGCGCTGGAACGGGAGACACGGGGGTTCATCTCGATGACGACCATGTCGCCGTCGTCGGGATTGATGGCGAACTGGATGTTGGACCCGCCCGTCTCCACGCCGATGCGGCGGATGCAGAGAAAAGCGGCGTCGCGCATCATCTGGTACTCCACGTCGCTCAGCGTCTGGGCCGGTGCGACGGTGACCGAGTCGCCGGTGTGCACGCCCATGGGGTCGAAGTTCTCGATGGAGCACACGACCACGCAGTTGTCGGCGTGGTCGCGCATGACCTCCAGTTCGTACTCCTTCCACCCGGCGATGGAGCGCTCGATGAGGATCTCCGAGACGGGACTGGCGGCCAGGCCGACCTCGGCGATCTGGCGCAGGCTGTCGAGGTCGTGGGCGATGCCGGTGCCCTTGCCGCCGAGGATGTAGCTGGGGCGGATGATGACGGGGAAGCCGATCTCCTCCCCCACCTTCATGGCGTCGTCGAGGTTGTAGGCAAAGCCCGAGGGCGGCACTTTCAGGCCGATCTCGACCATGGCCGCCTTGAACCGCTCGCGGTTCTCGGCGGTGGCGATGGCCTCGGGTGTGGCGCCGATCATCTCCACGCCGAACTGCTCGAAGGTGCCGCGCTCGTGCAGGGCCATGGCCAGGTTGAGCGCCGTCTGGCCGCCCAGGGTCGGCAGCACGGCGTCGGGCCGTTCCCGCTCCACGATGGCCGCCAGCACGTCGGGCGTGAGCGGCTCGATGTAGGTGCGGTGGGCGAATTCGGGGTCGGTCATGATCGTGGCTGGGTTGGAGTTGGCCAGCACGATCCGGTAGCCCTCCTCGCGGAGGATGCGACAAGCCTGCGTGCCCGAGTAGTCGAACTCCGAGGCCTGGCCGATGACGATGGGCCCGGAGCCGATGACGAGGATCGTTTCGAGGTCGTCCCTACGAGGCATGTCGCTCCATCAGGTTCTTGAACTCCTCGAAGAGGTAACGGGCGTCGTGGGGGCCGGGGCCGGCCTCGGGGTGGTACTGCACGGAGAAGGCGGGCACGTCGCGGCAGCGCAGGCCTTCCACCACGCCGTCGTTGAGGTTGACGTGGGTGACGTCGGCGCTGGGGATGGAGCCCGCGTCGACGGCGTAGTTGTGGTTCTGGCTGGTGATCTCCACGCCGTCGGTCTCCAGCCGGCGCACCGGATGGTTGCCGCCGTGGTGGCCGAACTTGAGCTTGTAGGTGGCGCCGCCCAGCGCGGTGCCGAGCAACTGGTGGCCCAGGCAGATGCCGAACACCGGCACCTCCCCCACCAACTCCTTGATGGTGTCGCTGGCGTAGGTGACCGCCGCGGGGTCGCCGGGGCCGTTGGAGAGGAACACCCCGTCGGGGCGACGGGCCAGCACCTCGGCCGCAGGCGTCGATGCCGGCACCACCTCGACGGTGGCGATGTGCGACAGGTGGCGCAGGATGGTGCGCTTGATGCCGAAGTCGTAGGCGACGACTCGCAGCGGCCCGTCGCCCACCGTGTAGGGCGTGGCCGTGGTGACGGTGGCGACGAGGTCGACGCCGTCGGTGCCGGGCTCGTCGGCCGCCGCCTGCTTGATGGCGGCCTCGTCGTCGGCCGGGCCGAAAGCGCACGGCATCGAGCCTGCGTCGCGAATGTGACGGGTGAGGCGGCGGGTGTCGATGCCGGTGATGCCGGGCACGTCGTGGCGGCGCAGGAAGTCGTCGAGGTGCTCCGACGACCGCCAGTTGCTCGGCCGACGCACCAGGTCGCGCACGACGATGCCCCGGCAGTGGGGGCGGCGGCTCTCGTCGTCGTCGGGGGTGACCCCGTAGTTGCCGATGTGCGGGTAGGTGAAGGCGATGACCTGGCCTGCGTACGACGGGTCGGTGATGACCTCCTGGTAGCCGGAGAGCACGGTGTTGAACACGACCTCGCCGGTGGCCGTCCGGTCGGCGCCGAACAGCTCGCCCTCGAACGTGGTGCCGTCGGCGAGGACGAGCACCCCCTCGCGCCTCATCGCTGGGCCTCGGCGTCGATCACGACGGGTTCTCCTCGCAGAATGGTGTGGCGGACTTTGCCGGTGAGCTTGCGACCGGCGTACGGCGTGTTGCGGCTGCGGCTGGCCAGGCGGTCGGCATCGACCACCCAGGTGGCGGCGGGGTCGATGACGCACAGGTTGGCGGGGGCGCCTTCGACGATCGGGCCGCCGTGCTCGCCGGTGAGGCCTGCGATGCGGGCGGGCTGCCACGACAGCAGCGCCAGCACCTGTTCGATGGGCAGGTCGAGTTCGGTGATCGCCAGTGCCAGCGCCGTCTCCAGGCCGAGCATGCCGGGCGGCGCCTGGTCGAACGGCGCTTCCTTCACGTCGCGGGTGTGGGGGGCGTGGTCGGTGGCGATGGCGTCGATGCTGCCGTCGCGCAGGGCCTGGCGCACGGCGGCGACGTCACCGCTCGACCGCAGGGGCGGGTTGACCTTGAACACGGTGTCGAAGCCCTGCACCTCGGCGTCGGTGAGGGTGAAGTGGTGGGGCGCCACCTCGGCGGTGACCGGCAGGCCTTGTGCCTTGGCCGCGCCGACCATGGCGACCGAACCCGCGGTGGACAGGTGGAGGAAGTGCACCCGGGCGCCGGTGAGGCGGGCCAGGGCGATGTCGCGCATCACCATGAGCTCCTCGGCCTCGGCGGGGATGCCGGGGATGCCCAGGCGGCTCGACCACGCCCCCTCGTGCATGTGGCCTCCCGCGGCGAGGGCGGCGTCCTCGTAGTGCTGGGCCAGGGTGACGTCGAGCGACGAGGCGTACTCCAACGCCCGGCGCATGAGGCGGCTGTCCTGCACGCCCGCGCCGTCGTCGGTGAACAGGCGCACGCCGAGGTCGGCCATCTCGGCAAGGGGGGCGAGCTGCGTGCCTTCGCGGCCGACCGTGATGGCGCCCGCCACCCGCACGTCGCACAGCGCCGTGGCACCGAGGTCGAGCACGTGGCGCACGGCCGCGGCGTTGTCGATGGCGGGCTCGGTGTTGGGCATGGCCACGACGGCGGTGTATCCGCCGACAGCGGCGGCCCGGGAGCCGGACTCGACGGTCTCGGCCTCCTCCCGCCCCGGCTCGCGCAGGTGGGTGTGGAGGTCGACCAGGCCCGGTGCGACGACGCAGCCGGTGGCGTCGAGCGTCTGCGCAGCGGTGAGCCCTTCGCCCACGGCGGCGACGACGCCGTCGCGCACGAGCACGTCGGCGCGGCGCGAGCCGGTGGCGTCGACCACGGTGCCGCCTGCTATCACCAGTTCACGCGGCAAGGTCGGCCCCCGATCCCAGCAGCAGGTACAGGACGGCCATGCGCACGGCGACTCCGTTGGCAACTTGTCGGGTCACGAGGGCCTGGGGCAGTTCGGCCACGTCGGCAGCGATCTCGACTCCGCGGTTCATCGGACCCGGATGCAACACGATGGCGCTGTCGTCGAGCAACGCCGCCCGTCTGCTGGTGAGCCCGTAGCGGGCCGTGTACTCCCGCATCGACGGCAGCAACGCCTCCGTCATGCGCTCGCGTTGCATGCGCAGGAGGTACACCACGTCGGCCTTGGCCAGCACGGGATCGAGGTCGTGGCTCACGCTCACCGGCCAGCCTTCGAGCGAGGGCGGCAGCAGGGTGGGCGGCGCTACCAACGTGACCTCGGCGCCCAAGGCGGTGAAAGCAAGGACGTTGGAGCGCGCCACCCGGCTGTGCTTGATGTCGCCCACGATGGCCACCCGCCGCCCGTCGAGCCCGCCCAATGCCTGGCGGATGGTGTAGCAGTCGAGCAGGGCTTGGGTGGGGTGCTCGTGCCAGCCGTCGCCCGCGTTGACGACAGAGGCGTCGATCCACGACGCCACCTGCCAGGGCACGCCCGCCGAGCCGTGGCGCACGACAACGGCGTCGATGCCCATGGCCTCGATGGTCTCGACAGTGTCCTTGAGCGATTCGCCCTTCTTCACCGACGAGGTCGACACCGAGAACGTCATGGTGTCGGCCGACAAGCGCTTGGCGGCGGTCTCGAACGACAGGCGCGTGCGGGTGGAGTCCTCGTAGAACAACGAGACGACGGTCTTGCCTCGCAGCGCGGGAACCCGGGGGATGGCGCGGGCGCTGACCTCCACGAAGGAATCGGTCACCCGCATCACCTCCTCGATCCCCTCGGCCCCGAGGTCCTCGACGGAGAGCAAATGCTTCACCGGCCCACCTCCCCGATGACCACGCCGCTCTCGCCGACGTCGACCAACTCGTCGCGACGGGTGGGCAGGTTCTTGCCCACGTAGTCGGGGCGGATGGGCAGTTCCCGGTGGCCGCGGTCGACCATGACGGCCAGTTGCACGGCCCGGGGGCGCCCGTAGTCGTTGACCGCGTTGAGCGCAGCGCGCACGGTGCGGCCGGTGAAGAGCACGTCGTCGACCAGCACCACGGTCATGCCGGTGAGGTCGAAGGAGATGTCGGTGACCGCCTCGGGCACCAGGGGCCGCAGCCCGATGTCGTCGCGGTAGAAGGTGGCATCGAGCATGCCGACGGGCACGTCGCCGCCGCCTTCGATGGTGCGCAGGGTGGCTTGCAACCGCTCGGCCAAGGGCACGCCGCCGGTCTGCATGCCGATCAGCGCCAGGTCGTCGAGCCCGTGGTTGCGCTCCACGATCTCGTGGGCGATGCGGGTGATGGCCCGCCGCAGGTCGTCGGGCGACATGACCTGGGCCCGGGCAACGAAAACGCCCCCACTCGGGGGCGCCAGGGCTCGTTCGCGTTCGGCCAACGTTCCTCCTGTCCGTGCGAGCCTCACGGGACTCGCTTCACGGTCAGACGTTCACTCTACCAGCGTCAGCCCGTCGCCTCGCGTTGGGCGGCGACGCCGGCGAGCACGCCGTTGACGAAGCGGCCGGAGTCCTCGGTGGAGTAGCGCTTGGCCAACTCGACGGCCTCCGAGATGACGGCGCCCACCGGGATCTCGGGGCGGTGGAGCAGCTCGAAGACCCCCAGCCGCAACACGTTGCGGTCGACCACCGGCATGCGGTCGAGCGCCCAGTCGATGGCGTAGCGGGCGATGACCTCGTCGAGCTCGGCCTGGTGCTCGCCCACGCCGCTGACCAGGTCGACGGCGAAGGGGTCGGGGTCGACGGCCAGCTCGGCCAACAGGTCGGCGGGGGCTTGGTCCTTGAGCTCCGCCTCGTACAACAACGACAGTGCCCGCTCCCGCGCCTCGCGCCGGGAGCCGGACGGCGAGCTCATCCGCCGGCGCGGGTGATGTACTCGCCCGAGCGGGTGTCGACCTTGATGCGGTCGCCGGTGTTGACGAACAACGGGACCTGCACGGTGTGGCCGGTCTCCAAGGTGGCGGGCTTGCGAGCGCCCGACACCCGGTCGCCCTGCACGCCCGGCTCGGTCTCGGTCACCGTCAGTTCGACGGCGGCAGGCAGGTCGACGCCCACGATCTCGCCGTTGTACATCTGCAGCACGGCCGAGTCGCCTTCCTTGATGAAGCGGCTGGCTGTGCCGAGGGCAGAGGCGTCGACGTTGAGCTGGTCGTAGGACGAGTTGTCCATGAACACGTACTGCTCGCCGTCGTTGTAGAGGTACTGCATCTCGCGCTTGTCGATGATCGCCTGTTCGAGCTTCTCGTCGGCCCGGTAGGTGCGCTCGATGACGGCGCCGGTGCGCACGTTCTTGAGCTTGGTGCGCACGAAGGCGCCGCCCTTGCCGGGCTTCACGTGCTGGAACTCGACCACGGAGAACAGGCCCTCCGGCAGGTCGAGGCTCATGCCGTTCTTCAGGTCGTTGGTGGAGACACTCATTGGACGATCAGGTCTTTCGGAGATCGGGTGAGGGGACGGCGGCCGTCGTCGGTGACGACGAGCGTGTCCTCGATGCGGACGCCGCCGTGATCGGGGAGGTACACGCCCGGCTCGACGGTCACGACGTTGCCGGCGGACAACGTACCACCGGCCGTCGAGGCGACCCAGGGTGCCTCGTGGATGTCGAGGCCCACGCCGTGGCCGGTGGAGTGCAGGAAGGCATCGGCCCACCCGGCCTCGGCGATGACGTCGCGACAGGTGCGGTCGACGGCGGCCGACTCCACGCCGGGCGCCACGGCCTCGGCACCGGCGGCCTGGCTGGCGATCACCACGTCGTACATGCGGCGGGCCACGGGGTCGGACATCTCCCCCACGCAGACGGTGCGGGTCATGTCAGAGCAGTAGCCGTCGACCACGGCACCGAAGTCGAGCACGACGAGCTCGCCCGGCGCGATGCGGCGGTCGCCGGGGCGGGCATGCGGCTTGGCGCCGTTGGGGCCGGAGGCGACGATCGTCTCGAACGACGGGCCGCCGGCGCCCAGGCGGCGCATGCGGAAGTCGAGCTCTATGGCGAAGTCGCGCTCGGTGGGGCCGTCGAGCAGGAGGGGCTTGGCCTGGGCCAGGGCCTCATCCGCGATGGCGGCGGCGGCCTCCATGCGGGCGATCTCGCCTGCGTCCTTGACCTGGCGCAGGGCTTCGACGGCGCCTTCGGTGGCGACCAGCTCGGCGTCGGGGAACCACTCGGCGGCCATGGCCCGCTGACGGGCCCAGGTGACGTTCGCTGCTTCCAGGCCGACGCGGCCAATGCCGTGGGCCGAGGCACTGATGCGCTCCTGCTGCACCTTGGGCATGCCGACTTCGATGCGGGCCTCGACTCCTGCGGTGCGCAGCTGCTCGGCCGCTTGGTCGCGGTAGCGGCCGTCGGTGGTGAACACGAGCTCGTCGGGCAGCACGAGCAACAAGGCGGCGCTGCCGGTGAAGCCGGTGAGGTAGCGGATGTTGTTGAGGGTGGTGACAAGCAGCGCGTCGCAGTCGGTGAGCGCCTCGCGCAGGCGGACGACGCGGCCCGCGGTATCCATGGGGGTCACAGGAGGCTCGCCACCGCGTCGATGGCCAACTGGTAGCCGAGCCCGCCGAATCCGACGATCGACCCCTTGGCCACCGGGGCGATGACGGACGTGTGCCGCCACGGCTCACGGGCGTTGGGGTTGGAGAGGTGGAGCTCGATGACGGGCCCGTCGAAGGCGGCCAACGCGTCGTGCAACGACCAGGCGTAGTGGGTGAACGCACCGGGGTTGACGACGATCGCCGCGCACCGGCCGCGCGCGCCGTGGATGGCCTCGACCAGGTCGCTCTCGGCGTTGGACTGGAGGTGTTCGACGGTGAGGCCGTGCCTCTCGGCGGCGACGGTGGCCCGCTGCACGTGGTCGTCAAGCGTGTCGGTGCCGTACACCTCCGGCTCGCGGGTGCCGAGCAGGTTGAGGTTGGCGCCCGACAGCAGCAACACCAGTCGGTTCTGGTCCGTCGATCCGGCGCTCTGGCGCCG
>DATLNE010000051.1 GCA_035536915.1 Acidimicrobiales bacterium | reverse complement strand
GCTACGTGCAGCTGTACGGCGCGTACACCGAAACCGAAGCGATCTTCCGGGTCGATCGGCTGGTCGCGCTCAGCGAGTCGCTCACCCAGGCCGATCGCGCCGAGTTCGGCTTCGACCCTGCGGTCATCGACTGGCCCGCGTATGTGCAGCAGGTGCACCTGCCGTCGATCGTCGTGCATGCGCGCGTTCGCACCGCGGGCGGCCGCCGTGAGGGCCCGACGCGTGAAGACCGGGGCCGCAAAGCTGTTCTCGCGCCCGAACGCCATCTCGCCGCCTTCGACCTCGAGAACACCCTCATCGCGTCGAATGTCGTCGAGTCGTACGCGTGGATGGCCACCAGGCATCTCGACGACGACGACCGGGTTCGCTTCGTGCTCAAGACCCTGCGCCAAGCGCCCGGACTGCTGGCCCTCGACCGGCGCGACCGCGGCGACTTCTTACGCCACTTCTACCGCAGGTACGAGGGCGCGCCCGCCGACCGGCTGCGCGCTGACGCGTGGGATCTGTTCACTGATGTGATTCTGACCAAGGCTTTCCCCGCTGGCATCCGGCGCGTCCGCGAGCATCGGGCCCTCGGGCATCGCACCCTGCTCATTACCGGTGCACTGGACTTCCTCGTCGCCCCGCTTGCGCCCCTCTTCGACGACATCGTGTGCGCCCGCTTGGGCGAGGTCGACGGACGCCTCTCGGGCGAGCTGGACAATGCACCGCCAACCGGAGAAGCGCGCGCCCTGATCATGGCCGACTACGCCGCCGCGGAAGGGCTCGACCTCGCGGAGTCAGTCGCCTACGCGGACTCCGCCAGCGACCTGCCGATGCTCGAGGCCGTGGGCCATCCCGTCGCAGTCAACCCCGAGGCCAAGCTGGCCACCATCGCCCGCCGCCGCGGCTGGCATGTCGAGCACTGGACGAAGGCGCCGGGAGCACCACGGCCGTTGCTGCCGATGGCACCGAGATGGCGAACACGGACGCCGGCCGCGGGTGGCCGCTCGCGATGAAGGCCCTCGTCTACGAACGATCGGTGCCGAAGTACGCCGCGGCGAAACTTGCCGCCTTGTGGTCGTCGGCGACAGCGGCCCGCGTCGGCCCGCTGCATCTGGCGGATATCGATGAACCCCAACTTCCGGGCGAAGGCTGGCGGCGGGTCCGGCCGCGCCTGGCGGGCATCTGCGGATCCGACCTCGCCACCATCGACGGCACCAGCTCGCGGTACTTCGAGCCCATCGTCAGCTTCCCGTTCGTGCCCGGCCACGAGGTCGTGGGCGAGCTCGACGACGGCACCCGCGTGGTCGTCGAGCCCGTGCTCAAGTGCGCCACCCGGGGCACCGCCTGCGCCCAGTGCAGCGCAGGCCGCACCAACCTGTGCGAGCGCATTGCCTTCGGGCACCTCTCCCCCGGCCTTCAGACCGGCTTCTGCGCCGACACCGGCGGCGGGTGGGGCACCACGTTGGTGGCGCATGACTCGCAGTTGCACCGGGTGCCCGACGACCTGTCCGACGAAGCCGCCGTCATGGTCGAACCCACGGCGTGCGCCGTGCACGCGGCGCGCTTCGTCACCACCGACGATGTAGCCGTCATCGGAGCGGGGACGCTCGGCCTCTGTACCGTTGCCGCCCTACGCGGCCGCCGAGTCGTGGTGGCCGCCAAGCACCCCGAACAACGCGCCTTCGCCCGCGAGCTGGGCGCTCGGGTGGTCGCCCCCGGCGAGCTCGACCGCGCCGTGCGCACCGCTACGTCGTCGTTCGTGGCGGGCGGGCAGTTGACCGGCGGCGTGCCCACCGTCGTCGACTGCGTGGGGTCGGAAGCGTCGCTGGCCCAAGCTCTCAACATCGTCGCCCCCGGCGGCACCATCGTGCTCGTCGGCATGCCCGGCCGCCTCACCGTCGACCTCACCTCGTTGTGGCACCGCGAGGTCGGCCTGGTGGGCGCCTACGCCTACACGGCCGACGACTTCGGCACCGCCTTCGACCTGGTGCGCTCGGCCCGGCTCGACCGGCTGGTGTCGGCCCTCTATCCGCTCGAACGGTTCCGTGAGGCCGTCGACCACGCGGCTGCCGCGGGGTCCCGCGGCGCCGTGAAGATTGCCTTCGACTTGCGCAAGGAGAAGCGTCGCTGATGCCCCGTCCCGGCTTCGTCCTCGAGGTCGACCGATCGACCCCGCCCACCCTGTTCTGGCACGGCGAGCGGTTCCGGTTGGAGAAGCTGCCCGTCGGCAGCCGCGTCGTCTACGCGCCCGAGCCGGAGAAGGCGCTCGACGATCCGCGGGCCGCTATCCGCCACGCCCTGCACAACCCGCAGGGTGAGAGCGAGCCACTGCCCGCTCTGCTGCGGCCGGGCATGAAGCTGACGATCGCCTTCGACGACGTGTCGCTGCCGCTGCCCCCCATGCAGCGCCCCGACATCCGCCAGATGGTCATCGAAGAGGTGCTCGACCTGGCCGCCGCCGCGGGCGTCGACGACGTGCAGCTCATCGCCGCACTCGCCCTGCACCGGCGCATGCACGACTTCGAGCTGCGCCACGCGCTGGGCGACCGGGTCTACGACGCCTTCGCCCCCACCGGGCTGCTCACCCAGCACGACGCCGAGGACCCCGACGGCATGCTCCACATCGGCTTGACCGACAAGGGCGAGGACGTCGAGATCAACAAGCGGGCAGCCACAAGCGACCTCATCGTCTACGTCAACATCAACCTGGTGGCCATGGACGGCGGGCACAAGTCGGTGGCCACCGGCCTGGCGGCGTACAAGAGCCTGCGCCACCACCACAACGTCAAGACCATGCAGCACAGCCGGTCGTTTATGGACCAGCACAAGTCGGAGCTGCACTCGTCGAACTGGCGCATGGGCCGCGTCCTCGCAGCGTCGGGCGTGAAGGTCTTCCAGATCGAGACCACGCTCAACAACGACACGTTCCCCGACCAGTTCGGCTTCCTTCAGAAGCGCGAGTGGGAGTGGACGGCGCGCGACCGCGCCGCCTTCGTCACCGTGTCGAAGACGCTGGCCCGCACGCCCGCCCGCCTGGCCCGGTCGATCTTCCACGGCATCAAGGCGCCGCACGCCATGACCAGCGTGCAGGCGGGCGAGGTGGAAGCCGTGCACCGCATCACCACCGAGAACGTCTACCGCCAACAACTCGTAGCAGTAGAAGGCCAGACCGACGTGCTCACCATGGGGCTGCCGTACATCTCGCCCTACAACGTGAACTCGGTCATGAACCCGATCCTGGTGATGTGCCTCGGGCTCGGCTACTTCTTCAACCTCTACAAGGGCCGGCCGCTGGTGCGCGAAGGCGGCGTGCTCATTCTGAGCCACCCCACGCCGTGGGAGTTCCACCCCGTGCACCACCCCAGCTACATCGACTTCTTCGAAGAAGTGCTGGCCGACACCACCGATCCCGTCGAGATCGAAAAGACCTACGAAGAGCGCTTCGCCACCGACCCTTGGTACATCCACCTGTACCGCACGAGCCACGCCTACCACGGCGTTCACCCGTTCTACATGTGGTACTGGGGGGCGCACGCGCTGCAGCACCTCGGCGCGGTGATCGTCGTCGGCGGCGACCCCAAGTCGGTGCGCCGCCTCGGCTTCAAGCCCGCCTCGACGTTGCGCGATGCGCTGGAGATGGCCGAGGACGTGGTCGGTCGTGACCCGTCGATCACCCACATCCACACGCCCCCGCTGCTGATGGCCGATGTCACGTAGGGGCTTCCCCTTCCGGGCACCGACGTGGCCCGGCGGCGTGGAACGGCCGCCCGTCGAACGTCGAACCGGCGTCGACTACGACACCTCGTGGGCGCGTCGGTACTCGGTGCGACTGGCCCGCGCCGTCGTGCTCGACAGCGTGGGACGGGCCGCCGTACAGGTGCTCGCCTCGCCCCGCATCACCGGCCTCGACCGGCTGCAAGGGCTGCACGGCCCTGTCGTGTTCGCCGCCAACCACGCCTCGCACGTCGACACGCCCCTGCTGCTTGCGTCGCTCCCCGACCGCTACCGCCACCGCAGCGTCGTCGCGGCGGGCGCCGACTACTTCTTCGACAAGCGGTGGAAGGCGGCCATGTGGTCGTTCGCCATCAATGCCGTGCCCATCGAACGGGTGCGGGCATCACCCAAGTCGGTGCGGGTCACCGCCGACCTGCTCGGCGAGGGCTGGTCGGTGGTCATCTTCCCTGAGGGCGGCCGCTCCGCCGACGGGTGGGGCCAGGACCACCGCCCCGGCCCGGCGTGGCTGGCGCTGCGGGCGGACGTGCCGGTGGTGCCCGTGCACTTGGAAGGCACCCGTCGCATCCTGCCTCGGGGCGGTGGCAAGCTGCGCCCGTCGACCACCGCGGTGACGTTCGGTGCGCCGCTGCGGGCCTTGCCCGACGAAGACGCCCGCTCGTTCGCAGCACGCATCGAAGCCGAGATCGCCGTGCTGGCCGACGAGCACGCCTCGGGTTGGTGGACTGCCCGTCGTCGCGCCGCCGACGGCAACACGCCGTCGCTCACCGGCCCGGCCGCCGGTGCGTGGCGCCGCACCTGGGCCTTGGGCGAACGCCGCCCCAAGGCGCGCGCCCGGACCTGGCCCCGTTAGCCAACAGGCTCGACAGGATCTCCGGCCGTGATGGTGCCGCCGACGAGGACCTCGGCCCGCAAGCCGCCCGCCCCTTGCAGCGCGGCCACTACGCCGCGGTGCGTCTTCTTCTGCAGGTAGCCGCACGGCGGGCAGTCGCGCGTGGCGACCAGTTCGACGCCGCCGATGCGGAAGCGCTTGCCGACCAACGACAGCAGGTCGACGCTCTCCGTCTCGATGTTGCGGCGCGACTCCCCGGGCGCCAGCCCGGCGGCAGCGACGGCTGCCGCGTCGACCAACGTCACGTGCCTGCCGTCGCCCGGCTTGCGCGAGAACGTCCCCTCGCCGACTGCGTAACGGTCGCCCTCCAATCCGGCGCCGGCCAGAGCCACCACCGAGGGCACCGCCTCGCACGGCGCGCCTCCGGCGGCCGCCACGTAGATGCCAACCACCCGACCGCTCATTCCACCAACCGCAGTCCGCTGGGCGCCATCGACCGGTCGACGGCGGGAAGGTCGACGACGAACTCCGTGCGCAGGGCCGGGAAGACGTGCTCGGCGAACAGCACCGGCTCCCCTGCCACCGACGACGTGATCCGTTCGCAACGCAACACGGGCGAACCCACCGGCACCTCCAACACAGCCGCGTCGGACTCCGACGCCGCGGCTGCGCCGATGGTCTGCACGGCGCCGCCCAACGCCACGTCGAGCAGCTCGTAGAACGACGACTGCTCCACGTCGTTGCGCGACAGGCGTGCCCCCAGCGGCTCAGGGCACCACACCGTCACCCGGGCGAAGGGCACGCCGTCAGCCAGGTTCACCCGCCGCACCCGCAGCACCGATTCGCACTCGGGGCCGAACACGGCGCGCACCCGCCGGGTGGGCCGCACGAAGCCGAAGTCGAGCACCCGCCGCCCGGGCGCGGCGCCCGACGACGCCAGCTGCGACTCGATGGTGCCCAGCCGTCCCAGCGTCTGGCGCACCGGCGACCCGACGGCGAACCAACCGAAGCCCTGCCGGGCGTCGACCAAGCCCTCCGTCCGCAGCGATTCCAAGGCCTTGCGCACCGTCACGCGGCTGGCCTCGTAGGTGGCGGAAAGCTCGGCCTCGCTGGGCAACAAGCGGCCGGCGCCGAACTCCCCGGCCTCGACCCGGTCCCGCAGGTCGTCGGCAATCGCCCGATAGCGCAGCTCTCTCACTTGTCATATACTTGTATGCGATGACTGGAACTGCAAGTACGCCGCTCGAACTGATCACCGAGGTCTACGCCCGCTTCGACGAGCGCACGGCCGTCGCCCGCCGCCGACTGGGGCGAGGCCTGACGCTGGCCGAGAAGATCCTCTTCGTCCACCTGGCCGACCCCGAGCACCAAGACCTCGAACGGGGCCGCGCCTATGCCGAGCTCTACCCCGACCGCGTCGCCATGCAGGACGCCACCGCCCAGATGGCGCTGTTGCAGTTCACCACCGCGGGCCTGCCTCGCGCTGCGGTGCCCACCACCGTCCATTGCGACCACCTCATCCAGGCCCGGGTCGACGGCAAGACCGACCTGCTGGCCGCCGAGGACGTGAACAAGGAGGTCTACGACTTCCTGCGCACGGTGTCGGCCAAGTACGGCATCGGCTTCTGGAAGCCGGGCTCGGGCATCATCCACCAGGTCGTGCTGGAGCAGTACGCATTCCCCGGCGGCATGATGATCGGCACCGACAGCCACACCCCCAACGCCGGCGGCCTCGGCATGGTGGCCATCGGCGTCGGCGGAGCCGATGCCGTCGACGTCATGGTGGGCTCGACCTTCGGCCTGCGCTGGCCCAAGCTCATCGGCGTCCGCCTCACCGGCCGCATGAGCGGGTGGACCGCCCCCAAGGACGTCATCTTGAAGGTGGCCGACATCCTCACCGTCAAGGGCGGCACCGGCGCAATCGTCGAGTACTTCGGCCCCGGCGTCGAGACCATCAGCGCCACCGGCCGCGCCACCATCTGCAACATGGGCGCAGAGATCGGCGCCACCACGTCGTTGTTCCCCTACGACGACCGCGCTGCGCTCTACCTGAAGTCGACCGGCCGGGAGGCCATGGCCGATGTGGCGACGCGCCACGCCGAACACCTGCGGGCCGACGACGGCGCCGAGGCTCATTTCGACGAGGTCATCGAGATCGACCTGTCGACGTTGGAGCCCCACATCAACGGGCCCCACACCCCCGACCTGGCTCGGCCCATCACCCAGGCGGGCGAGGACGCCAAGGCCAACGGATGGCCGCTGAAGATCAGCGCCGCCTTGGTCGGCTCGTGCACCAACTCGTCGTACGAGGACATCACCCGTGCTGCCTCCATCGCCCGCCAGGCCGCGGCCAAGGGCATGCGGGTCAAGACCCCGTTGCTGGTCACGCCGGGCTCGGAGCGGGTGCGCGCCACCATCGAGCGCGACGGCCTGCTGGCCGACCTGGAGGCGGTGGGCGCCACCGTGCTGGCCAACGCGTGCGGGCCGTGCATCGGCCAGTGGAAGCGGGAGGACGTGCAGGAGGGCGAGGTCAACGTCATCGTCAACTCCTACAACCGCAACTTCCCCAAGCGGAACGACGGCATGGCCTCGACGTTGTCGTTCGTGGCCTCGCCCGAGACGGTGATGGCCTACGCGCTGACCGGCACGTTGGAGGGCGACCCCCGCGACGGCCTCAACGAGCCGCAGGGCGAGGAGCTGCCCGCCCGTGGGTTCGAGTCGGGCGAAGCGGGCTTCATCGCCCCGCCCGACAACCCCGAGCAGGTCGAGATCGTGGTGCGCCCCGACAGCGACCGGCTGCAACTGCTGGAGCCGTTCCCGGCGTGGGACGGCCACGACTTCGTCGACCTGCCCGTCCTGATGAAGGCCAAGGGCAAGTGCACCACCGACCACATCTCGGCGGCGGGGCCGTGGCTGAAGTACCGCGGCCACCTGGAGAACATCTCGCAGAACCTCTTCCTCGGCGCCGTCAACGCCTTCACCGGCGACGCGGGTACCGGCACGTGCCCCGTGCACGGCAGCACCGAGCCGTACCCCGAGGCGGCTCGCCACTGCCGCGAGGCCGGCGTGCCGTGGGTCGCCGTGGGCGACGAGAACTACGGCGAAGGCTCGTCGCGGGAGCACGCCGCCATGGAGCCCCGGTTCATGAACGGCAAGGTGATCATGGTGCGGTCGTTCGCCCGCATCCACGAGACCAACCTGAAGAAGCAGGGTGTGCTGCCGCTGACGTTCACTGACCCCGCCACCTACGACCTGATCGACGAGAAGGACCGCATCTCGGTGCTCGGCCTCGGCGACCTCGCTCCCGACGTGCCGGTGCGGTGCCGCATCACCAAGCCCGACGGCCGCACCGTCGACTTCGAATGCACCCACACCATGTCGCCCGAGCACATCGACTGGTTCCGGGCGGGCGGCGCCCTCAACCTCATCCGGGCCAAGCACGCCGGCTGAGCAGTTCGAGTACATGTGCAACGGAACCCGTCGCACATGTACTCGGAGTCAGGCCGGCATCGCAGACGGCTCAGGCAATGATCGCTCCGCAGTTGGGCACCTGGTGCACGCCAAGCACCCAGACGCATGGGTACCTCGGCACGGCCGACACCCCCGGGCTGATGAACACGAACGGGCTCACTGCGACGCCGGTCTTACCCACTGTCACCGCCGGCGTCAGCACGGTGTCAACCGTCCCTGTGAGGGTCAACGACACCGCACCGGTGGTCGGCGAGAAGGAGAACGGCGCCAGGCAATCGACAGCCACGGTCTCCGGGTTGGTGTCCGACGGGCACCACACGTACCCAGTGCCGTTCGGCGCGACGAACACATGGACCATCCCGCCAGCCAGGTGCGCACCGCTGTAGCCGACCTGCGACGTGGCGTAGCAGACCGTTACCCACGTCCCCGGCGACCCTGTGTTCACCTCCACGCCAACCGTGATCGGGCCGGGGAGCAGGGGCACGTCCGTCCATGTCCCGTCGAAGCAGTAGTTCGACGGACCAGTGCCTGCCCGAGCCGGCGTCGTGAACACGAGCGCCGCCAGGACGAACGACGCGACGAAAAGCGCAAGCTTGCGCATTTTTGACCCCCCTTGAATCGGCCGACGCCCCTCGCCGCCGATCCCGGCAGCGTACAACGCATCCCGCGTACGGGAGCGTGCGAACCGGTCACGTGCGAACCGGGCGCACATGTACTCGGAACTAGTCCGCTTCGGGGGGCTGTCAACCGGGCGGGCGGGGCGGGAAATGGCCCGGATCGGCCATGGCGGCGGGCGACAACCTGCCGATCCAAGGAGGCGACGATTCCGGCGGGCGTCAGCAGCGACGCACGTCGGCCCGACCTCCGAGGTGATCCTGCTGTTCTCCCCCCGCCGAGCCATGGCCGCCGCCATCGCCCTGCTCGTCACCTTGCTGGTGCCGACCGACGCCGCCTCTGCGGCCGCCCTCCGTGCCGGTCCCGGCTACTGGCTGGCCGGTGCCGACGGCGGCGTCTTCGCCTTCGGGCGGGCGCAGTTCGCCGGCGCCGCCGCGGGCACGCCGTTGCGAGCGCCGGTCTCGGGCATCGCCGTTCGCCCTGATGGCGAGGGTTACTGGCTCGTGGCCCGCGACGGCGGCGTCTTCACCTACGGCGCCGCGCCCTACCTCGGCGGCACCGCCGACCTGCCGCTCAACCGGCAGATCGTCGGCATCGCCGCCACGCGTTCGGGCAACGGCTACTGGCTGGTCGGCGCCGACGGCGGCGTGTTCGCCTTCGGCGACGCAGGCTTCTACGGCTCTGCCGCAGGCGCGGCGCTCAACGCTCCGGTCGTCGGCATCGCCGTGTCGACCACGGGCAACGGCTACTGGCTCGTCGGTCGTGACGGCGGCGTGTTCGCCTTCGGCGACGCAGGGTTCCACGACTCCTTGGTCGGCGTCCCCCTCAGCGCTCCCATCGTCGGCATGGCGGCCACGCCGAACGGCGACGGCTACTGGTTGGTGGCGGGCGACGGGGGCGTGTTCGCCTTCGGCGACGCGGTGTTCTTCGGCTCCACGGCGCACGAGCCGCTGCGTTCACCGGTGGTCGGCATGGCCCGCACCCGCAGCGGCGAGGGCTACTGGTTGGCGGCGGCCGACGGCGGGCTGTTCGCCTTCGGCGACGCAGGCTTCTACGGCTCGGCCGCCTTCACAGGGTTGCGCGCCCCCGTCGTCGGGATCGCCGCGGGCATGGGCAACTTCGTGCCGGCCGCGCCGGGCGAACGGCTCAACACCACCTTCGGGTGGGACATCTCCTGGCCTCAGTGCGGCCCGCGCACCCTGGCCAACCTGCCTCGCGGCCGCCACGCCTACGCCATCATCGGCGTGACCCGCGGCCACCTCTACAGCGTCAACGAGTGCCTGGTGCCCGAGGTGGCATGGTCCACCACAGGCGGCGCCATGGGCGGCCTGTACGTCAACACGAACTACCCGTACCAGCGCGAGGAGCCGTTGCTGGCGGGCATGTTCGCCGACACGTGCGCTGCCGCCGACCTGAACTGCCAGCTCTACCAGTACGGCCTGCGCGGCGCCCGCCAAGCGGTGGCCGACGCCAACGCTCGCGGCGTGTCGGCCCCCTTGTGGTGGGTCGACGTGGAAACGGTCAACCGGTGGTCGCCCATCCAGGGCCTCAACAACCACGTCATCGAAGGCACCATCGCCGGGCTTGAAGAAGCGGGCCTGCGCATCGGCATCTACTCGACGGCCTACCAATGGGGCGTGATCACCGGGGGCTTGCAGCTACCGGGTGTGCCGTTGTGGATCGCCACCGGCGGCACCATCGCCGACGGCCCGCCCACATGCGTCAACCCGGCCAAGCGTTTCGCAGGCGGAGTGCCGTACCTCGTGCAGTTCCTCCACGAGGGCTTCGACGGCAACGTGCTGTGCGAGGCGGGCATCGCGGATGCGGCCAACACCTTCCGCGTGCCGCCTCCGCCCGTCGTGCCCGAGTTCGGGCCGTCGCCCGAGGAGTTCGGCGCCCACTAACCCGGCGGCATGGCTCGGGCGATCTCGTCCTCGGTGGGCTCGCGCCGCGTGCGGGCCTCGGCGGGGAGGAGGTCCATGATCGCCGCCATGATGCGCTCGGTGTCGGCCCGCGGGTCGGCGTACTCCAAGCCGACCACCGGCTCCCCTACCCGCACCTGCACGAGCGGCGGGTGCAAGAGGTTGGTCACGTTGGGCAGGCGAGACGAGCGCGGCCACACCTGCTCGGTGCCCCACAAGCCGATCGGCACCACGGGCGCTCCGGTCATGGCTGCCAGGCGCGCGGCGCCCTTCTTGCCCACCAGTGTGGGTTCGTAGAAGGCCCGGCCCCGGGGGATGGTGCCCTGGGGCATGAGGATGACGAGCTCGCCTGCGGCCAAGGCCCGTGCGGCTTCCCGCAGCGGCTCGCCGGAGCCGGTGCCGCGGTCGACCCGGATGCCGCCCATAGCCCGGGCCAGTGTGCCGACGACCGGCGCGTCGAACACCTCTTTCTTGCCCAGGAAGCGCGGCGCCCGTCCGGCCCGCAAGATGGTGAGTCCCACCGCCACAGTGTCGAAGTAGCTGCGGTGGTTGGCCACCACGATCACAGGGCCTTCCTGGGGGACGCGTTCGCTGCCTTCGATGTCGAAGCGGGCGTAGGGGTACAGCTCGGGACGAGCCGCCAGCTTGACCACGTCGACGGGCTCCACGCCGGCCAGCTTGGGCACCCCGGGCGGGACGTCGAGGTGCAGGACCGGCCAGCGCCGCAAGGTGGCGTAGACGCGCAACCGGGGGTCGGGGTTCACGGCGTGGGGACGGCCGACGGCCGACAGCAGCGGCAGGTCGTAGATGCTGTCGGAATAGGCGTAGCTGCGCGACAGGTCGACGTCGTGGGCGTCGGCCCAACGGCGCACGGCGTTGAGCTTGCCGGTGGCCCACACGAACTCGCCTTCGAGCTTGCCGGTGTAGGCGCCCGCTTCGTCTTCGGCGTAGCGGGTGGCGACCACCGCGTCGAAGCCGAGGCGCTCGGCCAACGGCGCCACCAGGTCGTGCGGCGTGGTGGTGGCCAGCACAACGGGTCGGCCCGCTTGGCGGTGCTCGTCGATGAGGGGCCGGGCGAACGGCGTCACCAGTGTCTCGAGCTTCTCGGCCGCCGCCTTGCCCGCGTCGCGCACTGCTTCGCGTGACCAGCCCCGCACGGCGAGCACGGCGCCCCGGGCCAAGGCCATCGACGGCAGCGTCTCGCCGATGACGTCGTAGAGCTTGTAGAGCAGCCCTTGCCCGGGCACGCTCCGGTCAGGCGCCAGGCCGGCAGCGACCAGCGCTTCGCCGATGAGAGGACCGCTGGCGCCACGCAGCAACGTGCGGTCGAGATCGAAGAAGGCCGCTTCACCTGCCATGTCCGGCACGGTACCCCGGACGCGACGAAGGGACCGGCTGGGGGGGATGCCGGTCCCTTCGCTCGACCGTCCGAAGGAGCAGTGGGGGGGGAACCACCGCTCGACTCCGTACTGCCGTTCGAGGGTCATTGTAGGGCTGCCTGTTGAATCGTTCAAACAGTTAATACCGATATGTGGTATCACCTTTTATGATGGACGTCCGACAACTCAGCGCCCTCGTCGCCGTGGCCGAACACGGCAGCTTCTCGGCCGCCGCCGACGCCCTGCACACCGTGCAGTCGAACGTGTCGGCCCATGTGGCCCGCCTCGAACGGGAGCTGGGCACGACCCTGGTGCAGCGGCCCGGCTGCGCCCTGACGCCGGAAGGCGAGGTGGTGGTGAACCGGGCCCGACGGGTGGCCGCCGAGCTCGATGCCATCGCCGCCGACGTCGCCGCGTTGCGCCAAGAAGTCTCGGGTTCGGTGCGACTGGGCTTGATCGGTACCACCGGGCGGTGGCTGGCGCCGCACCTGTTGGCTGCCGTGGCCGCGCAACACCCGGGCGTGAAGCTGCGGTTGTTCGAGGGCACCTCGGCGTCGCTGCAGCCGCAGCTCGGCGGGGGCCGGCTCGACATGGCGGTCGTCAACCTGCCGCTGCCCGCCAGTGAGTTCTTCACCCAGCCGCTGTTCGACGAGGACATCGTGCTGGTGGTGCACCGGTCCGACCCGAGGGCACGGCGCAAGCTCGTCGACGTGGCCGACCTGGCGGGGCTGCCGTTGCTGCTGCCCATGGCGGGCACGGCCTTTCGGGGCGAGCTCGATGCTGCGGCCAAGGCGGCGGGCGTGAAGCTGGTGGCCGCCGCCGAGCTCGACGGGGTGCGGCTCATCGCGTCGTTGACCTTCGACGGGCACGGGCCGTCGGTGCTGCCTGCCACCGCTGTCCCCCGGTACCTGCGCGACGAGTGGCGCCCGGTAGCCGTGCGCGGGTTGCCACCGCGGCGCGTCGGCGTGGCCCAGCCGCGGCGAGGGTTGCCGTCGGCGCCGGCGCGGGCCGTGCTCGCCGTGCTCCGGGCCGTGGTGGCCGAGAACGCCCCGGGGCAAGCGGGGGTGCACCTAGTACGGTGACTCGTCCATGGAGGGGGATGCACTGAAGGCCCACGTGGCCCGCATCGAGCACGACGGCTACACCATCGTCGAGGATGCCATCGAGGCCGACTTCGTCGACGAGCTGTCCGACGACTTGTTGCGGCTGGAGCGGGAGATGGGCGTCGTGCCTGCGGGCAATGCGTTCGAGGGGCACAACACCGTTCGCATCTACAACCTGTTGGCGCGAGGCGCGTTGTACGAGCGCATCCCCGTGCACCAGAACGTGCTGCCGATCGTGGAGCGGGTGCTCGACACCGGGTGCCTGGTGTCGTCGCTGTCGTCGATCGCCATCGACCCCGGCGAGAAGGCCCAGCCCGTCCATGCGGACGACCAGTTGATCCCGTTGCCCAAGCCGCACCCGCCCACGGTGTGCAACAGCATGTGGGCGCTGACCGATTTCACCGAGGCCAACGGGGCCACCCGCATCATCCCCGGGTCGCACACGGCCGACCGATCGCCCGACTTCGGGGCGCCCTACGACTCGATCGCCGCCGAGATGCCGCGGGGCAGCGTGCTCATCTGGCACGGGAGCCTGTGGCACGGCGGGGGCGCCAACCGCACCGACCAGCGCCGGGTGGGGGTTGCCATGAACTACTGCGCCGGGTGGATCCGCCAGCAGGAGAACCAGCAGCTGGGGATCCCGCACGAAGTGGTGCGGGGGTTCTCGCCGCGGCTGCAGGAGCTGTGCGGGTTCGGCGTGTACATGGGCTTGATCGGCCACATCGACAAGAACACGCCGGCGCAGCTGCTGGGGGCGGCGGGCGACAACCGGATGGTCTGGGACCTGGTGTAGCCGGCGGCCGGGGCGAGGGCCTGGCGCGCCGACGGCGACCGAAGGGAGCGTGCGTCGCAAGCGCCTCTATGGGCGTTCGGGACGCACGTCCCCCTCAGCCGCCGTCCGGCTGGGGGCTCAGTTGTCGGCAGGACTACTGCTCGCCGACTGCCTGCTGCAGTTCGTCCTTGTCCATCTTGGAGCGGCCGTCGACGTCCTGCTCCTTGGCCTTCTGGTAGAGCTCTTCCTTGGTGAGCTCGCCCTCGACCGTGGAGCCCTGGCCGCTCTGCTGCTGGAGCAGCCGCTGCTTGGCGTCGGCTGCCTTCTGGCCGAGCTCGTCGAGTGTCTGCTGGCCGAGGGTGTCCCGCATCTTCGGGAACATCTCGGTCTCTTCTTCCTCGACGTGATGGGAGACGCCCTCTTCGATCTTGAGCATGAGCTCGGGGACGCTGGGGTCGTCGAAGCCCTTCTGCTCGACCTGCTTGATGAGGGCCTCGACCTCGGCGTGCTCCTTCTCGGCCTCTTCCTCGAGCTCCTTGCCCTCGGGCACGTCGCTCTTGACGGTCGGGTAGATCTCCTGCTCCTCAACGGTGGTGTGGACCTTGAGCTCCATGCAGATCTGCTGGGCGATCATCGGGTCCTGGCCGTTCGCGTACTGCTCGAACAGTTGCTCGACGCGACGGTGGTCTTCTTCCAGCATGGCGATCGGGTCGGGCATGCGATCCTCCTAGGTCGTGGTGCGGCGAACGGATGCCGTCCTACCCCTGGTGACGATGAGAAGAACCCGGTAGGCGTGGGAAATGGCGAGACGCCCCCCTCCCTCTGCCGTCGGCCGTGCCTGCTACTCTGACCCGCTCACGGGCCGTTGGCGCAGTTGGTAGCGCACTTGCATGACGCGCAAGGGGTCACAGGTTCGAATCCTGTACGGCCCACTCTGTGATGTCGCGGGACATCGGAGACAGATGTCGCGAGACACCGTAGACACTCAGCCCGAGTCCTGCCGCTGGTAGTCCCGTGTGGGTCCAAGTCTGAGTGGCGCAGGTACTCCCCGCCGTCGAGTTGATTGCGTGGCCCCCGTGTGCGCCTGTCGAGTGAGACTGGGGTTTCCCGCAGGAGTCATGCACAAAGCTACAGTTTAACTGTAGGTTAGTGTGATGGGTGAAGGCGACCGTCAGGCACGCCGTCGGCGGATGTCCAACGTCGCAAGAACACAGGGCGGCTACTTCACCGCGGCGCAGGCGCTCGATGCCGGCTACCCGTACCAAGCACAGACGTACCATGTCGCTCAAGGGAACTGGCAGCGGATCGATCGCGGCCTTTTTCGCCTCCCCGAATGGCCCGTCACCGAGCACGAGGACCTGATCCGCTGGAGCCAGTGGAGTCGAGGCAGGGCCGTCGTCTCGCACGCTACGGCGCTTTCGGTACACGACCTCGGGGACCTCAACCCAGCCCAGGTGCACCTGACCGTTCCTCGCGGCTTCCGGAAGCGAGCCGAGGGCGTCGTCCTGCACCGAGGAGAAGTCCCGGAGGCCGACACGCAGCAATGGGAAGGCTTCCGAATCACCGCCCCCCTGCGCTCGGTCCTCGACATAGCCAACGGTGACCTCGACCTCGACCAACTCGCCACCGTCGTCGCAGAGGCACTGGAGCGCGGGCTGTTCACCCGACGGATGCTTCTCGCTCGTGCCGATGAGTTCGGCGACCGCGCCGCGCTGAGAATCGAGCGGACACTGGCGAGAGCGTCCTAATGCCCTACGAGACGCCACAGGCCCTACGAGCCGCGCTGGAAGACCGTCTCAGGAACCAGGCTGCGAAAACCGGCGTGGACCTCCAGCGACTTCGGCGACGCGCCGTCGTCGAGCGGCTCCTCGTTCGACTCGAGTCGGCGGCGCCCGGACGGTGGATCCTGAAGGGCGGGATGGCCGTCGAGTTCCGCCTCCATGACCGGGCCCGCGCCACCCGCGACCTCGACCTTGCGCTGCGTGGCCAACTCGCCGACTCCGAAGACGTCCGCGACCTGTTGATCGAGTCGTTGGCGACCGATCCGGACCATGACGGCTTTGCGTTCGCAGTAAGCCCGCCGACGCCGCTGCAGGTCGACGAAGCGGGGCGTCCAGGCTGGCGTTTCACCGTCGAGGCCGGGCTCGCCGGTCGGCAGTTCGCCGCCATCCGGCTCGATGTCGTCGCCCGACGCGAAGAAATCACCGGTACCGAGCGGCTCAGCTTGCCGGGGACATTGGCCTTTGCAGGGATGCCGACCAGGGACGTGGAGGTCGTCGACCGCCGCCAGCACTTTGCCGAGAAACTGCACGCCCTCACCCGCGTCTACCGGGACAGGCCGAGCTCGCGGGTGCGCGATCTGCCCGACCTCATGCTGCTGATCGAGGACGGCCTGGTCGCCGACAGCCACCTGGTCGCCCGGGTTCGGCACGTCTTCGACGTCCGCGGCACGCATTCCGTACCCGACGGCATTCCGGACCCGTCGGGCGACTGGGAGCGGGCCTACGCAGCGCTTGCCGACGATCTGGACATCACAGCAAAGTCGCTCGAACGAGCCATGGAAGTCCTCCGCGACTTCTGGGCGACGGCGTTAGCCGAGCAGGACAGCTCCGGAGGATGAGGACGAGACGATGCCGGGGATGCACCGGCGACGGACTCCCTTCCTGTCGTGACCTGCTACGAGCCATGCCCGCCAGCCGGCCGCTGACCTCCGGGGCCGAAACCTGACCTTGACAGTCGGGATTAAAACCTGATCAGATAAGTCAGGTTTCGACATCCCCGCTCCGGAGGTCCCGTGCGCCGCCTTCTCACCTTCAGTCTTGCCGGGTTGGTGGCCCAGCTCGTCGACGGCTCGCTGGGGATGGGCTACGGCGTCACCTCGACCTCCTTCCTCGTCACCTCGGGCACGGCGGCGGCGTTGGCATCGGCCAGCGTCCACCTGGCCGAGGTGGGAACGTCTCTGGTGTCGGGCGTTGCGCACCATCGCTTCGGCAATGTGGACTGGCGAGCCCTGCGGTGGATGGCCGTCCCCGGCGCCTTCGGTGCCTTCCTAGGCGCCACCGTCCTGAGCTCGCTGTCGGCCGACACGGCCAAGCCGTGGGTGGCCGTCGTCCTCGCCGTCCTGGGCGTCTACGTCCTGGTGCGCTCGCGCTCGGGGCGCAGCGTCGGCGAAGTCGTCGCCAACCGTCCGCACGGGAAGCGCTTCTTCGCCGCCCTCGGTGCCGGCGCCGGGTTCCTCGACGCCGCGGGCGGCGGGGGCTGGGGGCCCGTGGGCACGTCGACCCTGCTGGCCGCCGGGCGGATGGAGGCCCGCCGGGTGATCGGCACGGTGTCGGCCAGCGAGTTCCTGGTGTCCCTCGGCGCCAGCGTCGGGTTCCTGATCGCGCTGCCGTGGAAGCAGATCGACCCCGTCCTCGTGGGTGCCCTGCTGCTCGGCGGTTCCGTGGCGGCGCCGTTCGCCGCCTGGCTCACCCAGCGCCTCGACCAGCGCACGTTGGGCACCGCCATCGGCGGGTTCATCGTGGCCACCAACGCCCGCACGCTGGCCGGCGTCCTCGGTGTCCGGCCCTCAATCCTGGCCGCGGCGTCGGTGCTGCTCGCCGCCGGCTGGGCCGTGATGGCGCTGCGCCTGGCCGCGGCGGCACGCCGGGCCCCGCTGCCCGCGCACGACGCCGTGGGCTGACCTACATGGCGGCGATCTGGATGAGGTTGCCGCAGGTGTCGTCGAAGACGGCGGTCGTGACCGGGCCCATGGCCGTGGGCGGTTGCGTGAAGTGGACGCCGAGCGCGGTCAGCCGGTCGTACTCGGCCTGCACGTCGTCGACGGCGAAGGACGTGTAGGGGATCCCGTCCTCGACGAGTGCGTGCTTGAACGGCTTGGCCGCCGGGTGCTCGTCGGGCTCGAGCACCAGCTCGACGCCGTCGGGATCGGCGGGCGACACAACGGTGAGCCAGGCGTGTTCGCCCAGCGGTACCTCGGTCTTCTTCACGAAACCGAGCACCTCGGTGTAGAAGCGAAGCGCCTTGGCCTGGTCGTCGACGAGCACGCTGGCCAGGTTGATTTTCATTGTTCGTCCTCCGGTTCGGGGATGGGCCACCGCTCGGCGATCTGCTGCAACGGTGAGGTGTCGAGGTGGTGGAGCTTGTAGCGGCCTTGGCGCCGTGTTGTGACGAGACCGGCGGCTTCGAGCAGCTCGAGGTGCTGGGAGATCGCCTGCCGGGTCGACGCGAGCCCGTGTTTCATGGCCAAGCGAGCGCAGAGCTCGAACAGCGTCTGTCCGTCGCGTTCGGTCAGCTCGTCGAGGACCGCCCGGCGTGTGGGGTTCGCCAGCGCCTTGAACACGTCGCCCACGGCCCGCACTATAGGCAAGTTTTTTCTTGCCTGTCGACGTAGGCACCAAACGTCCCGTTTGTCGACTACGGCCACGGGTAGATGCGGCCGTGGCCGTACCGCAGACGAGGAGATGCCACATGAGTGACCGGGAACGCCTGTCGGAAGAGGACCTGGCGGCTGAGGACGCGACAGCACTGCCCACGAAGGAGGTCATGTCGCTGCTCGACCTCGACGCCGATGTCGACCTGGCGCTCGACTTGGCGGCGCCCATCGACTTGGCCGTGGCCGCCAACCTGAACGTGGCCGCTCCGATCGACGCCGCGGCGGCGGCCAACATCCTCTCCATCGGCTCCGACGCCACCGCGGTGGCCGACCAGGCCGTGATGATCGACCAGACGCAGTCGGGCGATGCCATCGCCGAGGCGCCGCAGACCTCGGTCATCGACCAGTCCGACGACACCGTCGGCGGCGACGACACGACAGACGGCACGACCGACGGCGGCTCGATCGCCACAGGCGACCTGACCGCGGCGGGCAACCTGCTCGACATCGACGTGAACATCGACGCCGACGTCGACGCCGCCGCCCCCATCGCCGGGGCGATCGCCGCCAACGCCAACATCGCCGCGCCGATCGATGCCGCGGTGGCCGCCAACGTCGCCTCCATCGACTCCAGCGCCACGGCGGTGGCCCAGCAGACGGCGATCATCAACCAGGACCTCGACGGCGTGTCGGCAGAGGCGACCGCCGACCAGGACTCCGAGATCACGCAGTAGCGGGCCGTGGCCGTCGTCGACGCTCGTGTCCCCACGCGGGCGCCGGGAGTGGAACTGCTGGGCGCGCTGCGCGACTCGGGCTACACCGAGGCGCGCTGCGTCGTCCGCCGTGCCGACGGCCAGATGATCCAGGTCACGTCGCTCCTCTACTGCCTAATGGAGGCGGTGGACGGGCGACGTGACCTCGTCGAGCTGGCCGACGAGCTTTCCCGCCAGTGCGGCAAGGACGTGGCGCCCGAGCACGTGGCCTTCCTGCTCGACAACAAGCTCGCCCCCCTCGGGCTCTTGTGCGACGCCGACGGCGCGCCGCCCCCCGCCGGCAAGCCGGTACCGCTGCTGGCCCTGCGCTGGAAGGTCGTCGTCACCGACCCCGACACGACGCGACGGCTGACGGCGCCCTTCGCCCCGCTGTTCCGTCGGGCCGTCGTGGTGCCCGTCCTCCTCGCCTTCGCCGTCACCACCTGGTGGGTGCTCTTCCGAGAGGGGCTCGCACCGGGCCTGCGCCAGGCCTTCGACTCCCCCGGCCTGCTGCTTGCCGCCTTCGCCCTCATCCTGGTGTCGGCCGGCTGGCACGAGTTCGGCCACGCTGCGGCCTGTCGAGCGGCGGGCGCCACCCCGGGCGCCATGGGCGCGGGCCTCTACATGGTGTGGCCCGCCTTCTACACCGACGTGGACGACAGTCGCCGCCTCCCCCGCGCCGGCCGCCTGATGGTCGACCTCGGCGGGCTGTACTTCAACGCCGTCGCCGCTGTCGCCGTCGCCGCCCTTTGGCTCGTGGTGCGCCTCGACGCCCTGCTCCTCGTCGTCGCCGCCCAACACCTGTTGATGGTGCGCCAGCTCGCCCCCGTCATCCGCGCCGACGGCTACCACATCCTCTCCGACCTGGTCGGCGTGCCCGACCTCTTTCAGCACATGAAGCCGACGCTGGCGGGCATGCTCCCGGCCAACTGGGGCAAGCCCCAACCCCTGCGGCCCACCGCCCGCTGGGTGGTGCGGGCCTGGGTGCTCATCGTCGTGCCGCTGCTGCTCTGGCTGTTCGTCGGCGCCGTGCTGCTGCTGCCCCGCCTCATCGCCACCGCGGCAGAAGGCGTGGGCGAACACGGCGGCGCCCTGCTCTCGAACAGCGCCGACGGCGACGTGGTCGGCGCCCTCGCCGCCCTGCTCAAGACGGCCGCCCTGGTGGTGCCGGTGGCGGCCACCACCTACATGCTCACCCGCGTGGTGCGCCGTTCGGCCCGCCGCGTGTGGACGAGCACCGAAGGACGGCCGTTCGCCCGGGCGGCCACATCGGCGGTCGCCGCCGTGCTCGCCCTGTTCCTCCTCGTCGCCTGGTGGCCCAGCGGCCAGTACGAGCCGGTGAGCGCGGCCGACGACCTGACCCTCGCCAACTTGGTGAACACCCGCGCCGCCGCGCAGCACTCCTTCCAGCCCATCGCCGGCGTCAAGCCGGTCAGCGGCTACGCGCTCGTGCCTCGCAACGACAAGACCGCCTCGACCGTGCTCGTGACCCGGGCCGACGACGGCACCGTCCGGGCCATCCTCACCGAGGGCGACGACCTCGGTGTCGCCTTCCCCTTCACCCTCCCCGACCTGCCCGGCGAGGGCGACAACCAGGCACTCGCCGTCAACACCGAAGACGGCACCGTCGTCTACGACGTGGCCGTCGCCTTGATCTGGGTCGACGACGGCGCCCCCGTCGACAACCGCAACGAGGCCTACGCGCTGGCCTCGTGCACGGCGTGCACCACCGTCGCCGTCTCGTTCCAAGTGGTGCTCGTCGTGGGCCAGACCGACGTCGTGGCACCCGTGAACGTGGCCGTCGCCGCCAACGGCGGGTGCATCAGTTGCACCACCACAGCCCTCGCCGTGCAGCTTGTGGTCACGTTGCGGGAGATGCCGAGTGAGGACCTCCAGGCGCAGATCAACGCCGCCCTCGACGGGCTCGACCTCGACCTCGGCACCACCGACCTCGCCGCGCTGTACGCGCAGGTGCAGGCAGTACAGGTCGAGATCGTGACGCTCTTGGCGGACGCCGGGCTCATCGCCGACGAACCGCCCGCCACCACGACGGCGAGCACGGTGGCCACCACGAGCACGACCACGCCCACCGGTTCGTCGTCGACGAGCACCAGCAGCAGCAGCACCACGTCGACCACCTCGCCCCCACCGGACGAGGCCACGACGACGACCAGCAGCACCACGACCACCACCACCGCGACGCCCTGACGCCCGTAGGCGCCGGGTGGACCGGCGCCTACCGGCCCTTGAAGCTCGGCTCTCGCTTCTCCAAGAACGAACGCACGCCTTCGCGGTGGTCGTCGGTGAGCTTCAGCTCCTCCTGCATGGCGGCCACCCAGCGCCCGAGCGTGGCCCAGTCGGGGTCGACGGCCCGTCGCAGCCCTTCCTTGACCGCCCGCAGCGCCAGCGGCGGCCGGGAGGCGATGCGCTCGGCCAACGCCAGTGCCTCGTCGAGCAGGTCGTCGTGGGGCACGACCTTGCTGACCAGGCCGATGCGCAACGCCTCCTCGGCGTCGATCACGTCACCGGTCAGCAACAGCTCGGTCGCCTTCTCCCGCCCCACCAGCGAGGCCAGGCGCCCGAGGCAGGCGGTGTCGCTCACCAAGCCGCGCAACACGAAGATGGCCCCGAAGCGCGCCCGTTCTGAAGCGATGCGCAGGTCGGACATCAAGGCGATCTCGATGCCCCACCCGACGGCGGCGCCGTTGACGGCGGCCACGATGGGCACGTCGCAATAGAGCATGGCGTCGGCCGCCGGGGGCAGTTGCGGGCACGGCGGCACGTCGCCGTTGGGACCCTCGCCGCCGTTGAGCAACTCGCGCACGTCGTCGCCCGAGCAGAAGGCAGGATCGGCGCCGGTGACGATGATGCAGCGGCCCTTCGTCGTGCGGAAGGCCAGCTCCATGTCGTCGAGGGTGCGCTGGCGAACGGCGTTGCGCACCTCGGGCCGGTTGAGCCGGACGATGTCGACGTTGCCCTTGGAGACCACGTCGACATCGGGGACATCGGGGGGCGCGACGGGAGCTGTGGCAGTCATGACGAAGCGGAGTATGACGAGAGGCAGTGAACGGACATAGCGGAGTCACCCCTGCAGATAGCGCAGCTCTTCCTTGGTGACGAGCGAGGTGTCGGCGGTCCCCCGAAAGTTGAGGAACGTCAGGCCGTCGGGTCCCGCTCGGAACGAATAGAGGGTCATGCCCGGCACCAGCACCGACGACCCCGGCCCGTACCGCCGCCGACCGAAGACGATCTCGCCCTCGACGACGACGATCACCTCGTCGACGGCGTGGGCATGCGCCTCCACCACGGCGTCGGGCAACAGCCGCACCTCGAAGAGCTGCAGCTCCCCGTCAGCGCCCGGGTGGTGGACGAACAACGATGCCTGCCGTTCGCCGGGCGACATCTTGGCCAGCAGCTCGTCGCTCAAGAGCTCGGTGGCGGGCACGAACGCCCGCTCACCGCTGCTCACGAACCTGATGGTTGCCACTAGCCGGGGACCGGCTCCGGGGGCCCCACGTACACGTTGAGGCCCTTGTCCTTGCCGTTGGAATGCACCTTGTTGGGGTCGTACACGAAGTAGCGGGCCACCGACACCCCGTCGTGCTTGGTGCGGCTGAACGTCGTGGCACCCCCGTGGGTCATCATCGACCCGAAATCGTCGCCCAAGGCGGCCACGCCCGCCGCCAGGCCGTTCACGCTCACCTCAGGGGCACGGGCGAGAGCGTCACGCATGAAGAAGGTGAACTCGCAGATCTCCCAGGAGATCTGGCTCCCCTTGGGCTGGCCGTACTTGCTGACCGCTTCGGCGCACTGCTGGGCATTGGCCGACTGCAGGGTCTGGTCGCCCGTGTCCTCGAGCGCCTTCCAGCCCATGCCGTGCACGTTCCTGAGCTGGCGCTCCGAGGTGTCGTAGAGGAGGCGCCGGGCGTACACCGTCTGGAAGTCGGAGCCCAGCCCCCATTTGGGCCAGAACAACTGGGTCTGCGAGGTACGGGCCATGTGGAAGAACGGGAACACGCCGCCGGTGGTGGCCGACCAGACCACATGGGTGATGTCGTTGTCGCGCATCTGCAGCGCGTACGTCTGCCAGTTGGAGTCGTTGATGTCGGGGTAGACGACCTCGAACGCCACGGGGAAGCCGAGCCGCGCCAACTCCGGCTTCAGCGCCCGGGCCACGCCCTCACGGATGTTGGGCTTGTCTTCCACCATGATCCCCACCTTCACGGGGGCACCGTCGTGGGGCTGGAAGTAGCCCTTGGAGTGGAGGAAGCGCACGAGGCCGGTTTCCCTGCGCTCGGCCAGGAGCTCGAAGGGCAGGTAGTAGTACGGCGCCACCGAGGCGAAGCGCTTCTCCGTCACGTTGGGGTGGTAGCGGCCGAAGACCCCGGGCGTGCGGGCCCGGTTCACGCAGTCGACCATGAGCTCCTCGCCGAAGGCGATGGCGTTCACTGCGAACACCTTGTTGTCCTTCGTCCACGTCTCGCACGCCTGCTGGTTCTCGCGCTGGCGACCGGACGGGGTGAAGAACGAGGCGCCGTCGTAGTCGTACACGACCGGCTTGATCTGCCGTCCCGCGATGCCGCCGCGAGCGTTGACGTACTCGATGACCGCCCGGTTGATCACCTCGGGGTCACCGAAGCTCTGTTCCGCGTTCGAGGTTGTCGCGCCGCTCGAGGCCCGGAAGGCGGCCAGCGCCTCGTCGATGTTCGACTTCATGTAACCGAGTGTGAGTGTCTTGTCGTCGACGCCGAGGGTGCCCGGCGCCGCGGGCTTCCACCCCGGTGGCCTGTTCCCGCCGCCACCACCACCGCCGCCCCCGCCGCCCGTGCTCCCCGGCCCGCCGGCGCCGGTGCCGGTGGACCCGACTGAACCGGGCCCGGTGAGCGGCCTGCCGTCGGCGCCGAGCGGTACGGCGCCCGCCGTGGTGTCGAAGGTGGTGCTGTCGTCGAACGACCCGGCCGGGCCGTCGTTCATGTCGAGCGACGACCCCGACGGCGCCTCGGGGATCCCGAGGATGACCATGGCGGCCAGGAAGACGACGAGATTGACCATCGCGAACGCCGTGTGGCGTCGCTCGGCGCCGACCAGCGACTTCATCTCCATGTTCATTGGACCCTCCTGGTACGCGGGTTGCCCCGACGATGTGCACCCATTGCGTTCATCCCTCCGCCAAGCCCTTCGATGCCCCTTCGAGGAAGACCGAGCGCAACAGGTCGGGCCGCGCCAACAGGTCTTGCGCGGCGCCGTCGAAGCGCACCTCCCCCTTCTCCATGAAGTAGGCGTGCTGCACGATCGACAGGGCGACGTTGACCGACTGCTCCACGAGCACGACGGCGGTCCCCTGTCGGTTGATGAGCCGGATCATCTCCAGCAGTTCCCCCACCACCCGCGGTGCCAGGCCGAGGCTCAGCTCGTCCACCAGCAGCAACCGGGGCCGCAGGATCAGCGCCGTCGACAGGCCGAGCATCTGCTGCTCCCCACCCGACAGCGTCGACGCCAGTTGGTCACGACGTTCGGCCAATCGGGGGAAGGCCTCGAAGCTGGCCTCGATCCCCGTCTCGATGGACCGGCGGTCCTTGCCGTGCGTGTAGCCGATGACCCGGAGGTTGTCGGCCACGCTGAGGTCGCCGAACACCGCCCGCCCGCCGGGCACCTGGGCGATGCCGAGGGTCACCCGACGCTCGGCATCGAGGTACGTGATGTCGTGGCCCTGGAAGCGCACGCTCCCCCGCTGCGGCAGGCCGAGGCCGGAGATGACACGCAGCAGGGTGGACTTGCCCGCGCCGTTGGTCCCCAGGAGGCCGACGATCTCGCCGTCGTCCACCGTGAAGTCGACGCCGAAGAGGATCTGGAGCTGGCCGTAGGAGAAGTCGACGTGGCGCACGGCCAGCATCGGCAGGGGCATGCCCCGCCGTTGCAGGTCCTTGACCTCTTCGGCCTCGACGATCTCGGCGATCATGCGGTCGAGGTCGTCGTTCACCGTGGTGGCCGCCGAGCGCAGCACGAGGCCGGCAGCGATGCCGGGCAGGGCCAGCGAGAGGATGGCGCCGCCCGTGCCGAAACGACGGTCGATGCCGCCGAGCAGGAGCAGGCCCGCAGTGCCGCCGACGCCGGTGAGGAAGATGCCCTGGAGGGCCGCCATGTGGGGCCGCATGGGCGCCGCCACCACGGCGTACACCGGCAACGACATGGCCGGGAGCATCACGGTGACCATGGCGAGGGCCCCGCCGAAGAGGACGGCCATGAGCGGGAACGACGGGGCGAACACGGCGAGGCCCAAGCTGCTGATGCCGACCGACATCAGCCAGCCGGCCAGCCGGAGCAACCGGGCGGGGTCCTGGCTGAACAACTCCTCGCCGCGCCGGCCGAAGAGGCGCAGGCCGACGATGCCGAAGACCGGCATGATGGCGAAGAACACCGAACGCTCGGCCGCGCCCATGCCCCACCGCTCCTGGAGGAAGAACGCCAGGTACGTCGTCAGCGGCGCCAGCATCATGCCCAGCACGGCAAACGCCGCCAGGCTGCGGCGGGCGGTGGGGATCAAGAGGATGCGTCGGGCCGTCTCGAAAAACCCGAGGGCGACGGCATCTGCTTCGACGGCGTCGGGCGCCGATTCGTCGGTGCGCACCGCCTCGCGGAGCCGCTCGGTGTCCCACTTGCCGAAGCCGGGGTCGCGCAAGCGGGAGGCCGTCGCTGCGGCCGCGGCGGCGATGACGCCCATGGCCACGAAGGCGCCGCGCCACGTGAGACCGAGCAGGACGGCGCACACGGCGATCACCAGCGGGCCGATGACGTCGCCGACATTGTTGAAACCGCGGTACAGCGACATCACCCGCATGCGCGCCGCGGGCGGGTACGAGTCGAGCAGGAGCGGTTCGTGCAGCGCTCGCACCGATGCCGTCGCCGCTCCGGCGATCACCCCGAGCAGCAACAGCTCCCAGATGGAGATGACGAAGCCCGTCGCCAACGTGCACACGGCCCAGGCCACGGCGGTACCGACGCACAGGGCGGCACGGCGGGGCCGGCGCTGCACAAGGGCGGCGATGGGCAAGGCGGCCACGGTGAGCACCAGGGTCTTGGTGAGGAGCACCAAGGCGTAGACGGGCCGCGACACGCCAAGCGCGGCCGACACCTCGGGGCCGAGCACGGTGAGCGCCGTCGTCTGCAACTGGTCGACCATGACGAGCAGCCCGAGGGCCACCGCCGGGTACAGCCCAACGTCGGCCGCCCGCAGCGTCGAGCGCAGCGACGTGATCGCCGCCACGTCGCCGACGCCGACCAGGCTGCGGTGTTGCGGGCGCAACTCGTCCTGCGTGCGCTCCAGCAGCTCGACCACCGCCTCCTCCTGGCGGATGTGGGCGACGTGCTCGTCGGCCCTATCCGTCCCCTGCGGGCCGTGCCCGGCCCGCGTGCGTGCTCGTGCCATCAGCCGTCCTCTCGATCCACGAGGAACTCGCGTACGAACGCCGTCTCGCCCGACCGCCGCCCGTCGGCGTCGGCCAGGACGATGGTCAGGTCGTGCCGGTCCTTCGACGACCCGTCGTCGCGCCGGTCGGGCAGGCGCTCGATGGTGATGCTCGTCGACGACGTGAGGAAGATCCCCCGCTCGGCGAGCTCGGCGGGCTCCATGCACGACGACGTGTCGTAACAGGGGTCGTCGTCTGTGATGAGCGACCCCACCGTCTTGTCGGGCCGCATGGGCACCCGGTCGACGAGCACGATGAACGCTCCGTCGTAGTCGCGGGCCGACCACTCCACTGTCATCGGCAGGCGCACTTCCTCGCCGTCGTCGGGCGACAGGATCTCGATGCGCTCGTCGATCTCGAAGGCCAGGTTCGACCGGCAACCGGTCAGAGTGGCGGGCACGAGCAGGGCCAGGGCCAGAAGGGCGAGCGTGCGGCGACGGGCCGTCATCGCACTGCCCCCACCCGGGCGCGGTGGCCGGAGCACAACCCGTCGTCGCCGGCGCGGCGTGAGCATTGTCGACCCTCTCTCGTCGTTGCCGTGCAGTGCTCCGGCTCGCCCGCCAATCCGGCGTCGGCCTCGGCGTCGGCGTCGGCGTCGGTGCGTGCCGGTCCCGACCGCTCGATGGCGGTCAGGTCGCCGCCCAGGTACGACGTCACCACCAGCGGGTCGTTGCGGATCTCCCCGGGTGAGCCGACGGCGATCACCCTCCCGGCATCCATGGCCACGATGCGGTCCGACAACCCCATGACCAACGGGATGTCGTGTTCGATGACGATCACCGTGCAGCCCAGGTAACGGCGGATGCCGAGGATGACGTCGCCGAGTTGTTCGGTCTCCCGCTGGGCGATGCCCGACGACGGCTCGTCGAGCAGCAGCACCGACGGACGCAAGGCCAGGATGCAGGTGAGCTCGGCGATGCGGCGGGTGCCGGTCGACAGCTCGCCGATGGGCTTGTTGCGGTAGCGGTCGAGGCCCATGAGGGAAACCAGCTCCCGGGCCTGGGCCAGCTTGCGCTTCTCCGGCGCCTGCATGCCGAGGGCCGACACCATGAAGTTGGTGGGCGTCAGCCGCTCGAAGGAGTTCACCACGCACTCGAGCACGGTCAGCGTCGGGAAGAGGGCGGCGTCCTGGAACGACCTGATGATGCCGAGCCGTGAGCGCTGTTCGGCCCGCTGCGACGTGATGTCGACGCCGTCGAGCTCGACGGTGCCGTCGTCGGACTTGGTGAACCCGCCGAGCAGTTCGAACAAGGTGGTCTTGCCTGCGCCGTTCGGGCCGATGAGGCCGAGGATCTCGCCGCGCCGCACGTCGATGTCGACGCCGTCGACGGCACGGACGCCGCCGTAGCGCTTCACCAGGCCGCTTGCCCGCAGCACGATGTCGTCGGCGTTGGGCATCGACACGGCGGCCGCGGCGGCCGGGAGCCGCATGGCGTGGTCGCCGATGGCCGCGCCGTCGTCCTCGTCGCGCTCGGCGGGGTCGAGGCCGTGGCGGCGGGCAAGGAAGTTGATGAGGATGCGGCGGGGAGCAGAGACCAGTTCGGCGACGCCGCCCGGGAAGTACAGGATCAGCAGCAGCCAGCCCAACGAGGTGGCGGCGATGCCTGCGTTGTCGAGGGGCAGGAACCGCGGAACGCCGATGATGTAGAGCGCACCGAGCAGCGGTCCTGCGAGGACGCCGATGCCACCGAGCACGGTGAGGGCCGCCAACCGAATGTTGGTCACCACGTCGAAGCTCTGGGAGTCGAGGCGGGTGAGCACATGGCCGTACAAGGCGCCGCCCAGCCCGGCGAGCACGCCCGCGATGGCGAACCCCTGCAGCTTGACCGCGGTGGGCGACAGGCCGAAGGCACGGGCCCCGTCCTCGTTGTCGCGCACGGCGCGGAGGCGCAGGCCCACCCCGCCGCGCCACACGTTGTTGGCCAGCCACAAGCCGACGCCGAGCACGCCGAGCGACCAGAGGTAGTAGCGCTGGGTGCTGGAGAGGGAGATGCCCGCGAACGTGGGCCGCTCGGTGACCACGCCTCCGCCCAGCATCCACGACTGGGCCAGCAACCACCGTTGTGACGCCAGCGCGAAGGCCAAGGTGGCCACGCCGAGCAACAGGCCGCGCACCCGAAGGGCGGGCAGGCCGAGCAGCACCGATGCCAACGCGGTGGCGAGGGCGGCGGCCAGCAGGCCGAGCACGTGGTTGCCCACCTGTTCGACGACCACGTACGAGGCGGTGGCGCCCACGCCCGCCAGGGCGAACTGGCCCAGCGACAGCTGCCCACCGAGGCCGGTGATCACGCCCAGCGACAGGCCCATCAGGCCGAAGGCCACGAGCACGACCAGCGACACCGCCGAACTGCTGCTGGTGAAGCCGCCGACGACGACGGCCAAGGCAAAGCAGACCGCGGCGGTGATGGTGCCCAGGTGGCGGATGGCCCAGATCGACTGCAGGTGCTCGGGCACCCGCGGCCACGGCTGCAGCATCGACCACGGCTCGCGCGCTTCGAGGCGCGAACCCTTGCGGGCCTGGAAGAGCAGGGCGCCGGCGATGGCCAGGAAGAGCAACATGTCGCCCACGCCGCTGGTGGGCGAGTTATAGGCGAGCACCTGGTCGACCAGGCCGACGACGATGCCCGTCCCCATGGCCACGGGCAGGCTCGACATCCGAGCGACGACGGCGGGGGCCAACGCCCGCAACAACAGCACCGGGCCGAGGGTCTCGGCGCTGATGAGGCCCCGGGTGGGGATGATGAGCAGGGTGGTGAAACCGCCGACGGCACCGGCGACCGCCCACGCCATCGTCGACATGCGCCCGGCCGAAATGCCGAGCATCCGGGCCCGGTCGGGGTTGCCTGCCGCGGCGCGCATGGCCAAGCCGTAGCGGCTCTTGCGCAGGAACACCACGAGGACTCCCACCACGAGCGGCGACAGCAGCAGCATGGCCGAGTAGGGGCGGGTGACCACCAGGTTGCCTACGTTGAACTCGGGCATGCCCGAGGGCTTGGGGAAGGTCTGCGACGACAACGCCGTCGAGTTGATGAGCAACGAGAACGCCAGGAGGAACTGGGCCACCCCGAGGGTGGCGACCAAGCCCATGACCCGAGGCGCCTTGGCCAGGCGCCGCACGACCACCACTTCGGCCCCGGCGCCGACGGCGGCCGCCGTGGCCACGCCCGCCACCGCGGCGATCCAATAGGGGAAGTGGGCTTTGACCACGAGCACGCTGCAGATCGCCGCGCCGAAGGCGCCGATCTCGCCGTGGGCGAAGTTGATCACCCGGCTCGACCGGTACACGAGGATGAGCCCGACAGCGAGGATCCCGTACGTCATGCCGGTCACGAGGCCGAGCACGAGTAGGCCCGCGTTCACCTCCAGGCCCAGCACGGTGGAAACAAACACGCTAGAGGTCCTCGCTTTCGATGCGGATCGCCCGGGCGAACTCCTCGATGAGCCGAGCGCTGGAAGCCCTGATGACCACGGTGACGTGGTCGTTGACGGGGACCGTCAGGGTGAGGGTGCGGAGGTCGGTGGAGAGCGAGCCGATGCCGACCGCCGTTGTGGTCTCGATGCCGGCGCGCGTGGGCAGGCGGTCGGGCTCGAGCTCTTCGATGTCGACCAGCTCGCCGCCCCGCCGGAAGCGCCGCTCGACGGTCCCCTCCAAGAAGCGGCCCGCTTCGTCGAAGGTGGCCCACGTGGCATTGGGCAGGCGTTCGACGTCGGCAGGCACGTCGTACGACGTGGCGAAGACGAGGTTGGCCGAGTCGGGCAGTTTCACGCCCCGCCGTAGCGACGGCGGGGCGGGCGCGCCCTCGGCCTCGGCGGCCACCGGCGCCGCCTCGAAGGCGGACGCCGAGTCCGCGGGTGCGACGTCGAAGCGCACGGCCGTCGTGGAGCGGAGCAACCGTCCGCCGACCAGCCAACGCTCACGAAGGACCACTCCTTCCGGCGCGATGCAGAGCTCGGCGTGGTCGGCGTCGGTCGGAGGTTGCGAGGCCACGATCCCCACCGGCTCCCGGGTGCGGACGACGTCGCACTGCCTGCCCGCCACCTCGTCGCTGCCGCGAGCTTCGGCCAGCCCGTTGGCCGTCAGGAAGGGGAGGATTCCGTGGAGTGACGCCCCGTCGGCACGACGGCTCCCTTCGTCGACGAGGAGCCAGCCGTCGCCTACCCAACGCCACAGGCCCGCGTCGTTGGCCAGTGTGCCGTCGACGACGGCGCCGTCGCGACTCACCACCCGCTTGGAGTGGAAGGGCGCGCGGACGACGACCTCTTCCGTCGAACGCACCTCGCCTTCCTCCACCGCCCGCACGATGCGGTAGCCGGCGTCGGGAACGGCCGCGTCGCGGTCCGCCGCGGCGAGGCGCGGCACGAGGACGGCACCCACCAGCGCCGCGCCCGCGATCGCAGCCGCCACGCGCAGTCGGCTCATGGCGCCTTTGCACCGCCTTCGGGGCTGCCCTCGTCGAGGGCGGTAGCGCTGTGACGGGCCCACGTGAAGCCCGCCAAGGCGAGCAGGGCGACCACCATGTAGACGCGCATGCGGGTGGAGTCGACCGGGTCGGGCCGCGGGAAGGAGGCAGCGGCGGCGGGCAGGTTCCCGGAGGTGTCCTGCGGTGCGGGCGCGGCGGTCACCGGCGGCTGGGTCGGCAGCAGCGGCGCACCCGCGGTGAAGCTCGGCCCACTGCGGAACGATGTCGTGTCGGAGGAGACGAAGGTCGTCGTGGTGGTCGACGAGGTGGTCGTGGTGGGCGGGAACGACAGCGTCAGCGACCCGGGGTCGGGCGGTTCGAGCACGTAGCGGCCGGGGCCACCGGGCACGAGGACCACCTCGAGGCGGCCGTCGCGCACGAAGTCCTCCAGGTCCCAGAGGCGCAGCAGGCCGGCCCCTCCCGACGTCCCCCTGCTCCCGGCCGAGCAGTCGGCCTCCGGGCGCTCGGCCCAGGTGCCGTTCTCCACCCAGGCCACGACCCGGACCAGGCGACAGGCCACGGGGAACTCCGACGCAGGCGTCATTGCCGGCGTGGAGGTCATCTTCAGGGCCACGCTGTGGGGCGCCGCCCCTTCCGGGAGCGGCAGGGAGAACGCCGCCACCGCGGCCCACGATTCTTCCTCGTCGTACGAGGCGCCGTCGACGAGCAACTTGCCCTCGCCCACGTCGGGCGGGTTGGGCGGCGGCACGACGCCCGCGTTGAGCTTCGACCACCAGCCTGCCATCGGCTCGTCGGCGGCAGCAGTGGCAGGGAAGATCGCCAGGCCGGCCAGGAGCACGGCCACAACGGCGGTGGCGACATCGAGGCGACGCGACCGGAGCCGGGTCGGGAGGTCAACGGTGCTCGTACGCAATGCATCTCCCGGGAGTCTGGTGAAACCGACGACGAACCCCCCGCTCGATTGGACGTCTCCGCGTATTGTCTGCCTGGGCGGGCCCCCCGACCATGGGGAGTCGCCCTCTAGTTAGTGAGGGGCTGCGGGCTATCCGGCCACGCTCTGCCGGGCCAGCACGGCCTCGCGCACGGCGGCCCGCCGCACCTTCCCGGCATCGTCACGCAGCTGCTCGTCGACGAACTCGATCGAACGGGGCAGCTTGTACTTCACCAGCCGCTCTTCGAGGTGGGCGAGCAAGGCGTCGTCGGTGAGGCCGTCGGCTGCGTGCACGACCGCGTGCACCCGTTGGCCGAGGTCGTCGTCGGGGATGCCGACCACGGCGCTCGACTCCACCAACGGGTGCTCGTCGATGGCGGCCTCGACCTCGGCCGGGTAGACGTTGGCCCCGCCCGTCACGATCATGTCGGTGCGGCGGTCGCTGATGTAGACGTAGCCGTCCTCGTCCATCCAGCCCATGTCGCCCAGCGACTCCCACCCGTCGCGAACGCGCGCCTCGGCGCCGACGTAGTGGTAGCGGGGCGGCTCGTCGGAGGGCGAGCGCATGTAGATCTCGCCGATCTCGCCCGGCGGCAGCTGGTTGCCCTGCGGGTCGAGGATCATCATCTCGCCGAGGGCGGGCTTGCCCACGGCGCCGCGCTTCTCCAGCCACTCACGCCCGCTGATGACGGCGATGGCCTGCGCCTCGGTGCCGCCGTAGAGCTCGAAGACGCGGTCGGGGCCGACGAGCTCGATCCAGCGCTCCTTCAGCCACGGTGCGCACGGCGCGCCCATGTGCCACAGCATGCGCAGCGACGACAGGTCGAAACGACCGGGCTTCTCGTCGATGACCCGGAGCATGCGCCGCAACATGGTGGGCACGAAGCACGCCCACGTCACCTGCCGGTCGTGGACGGCCTGCAGCGCCACCTCCGGGTCGAAGCGGGGCAGCACGATGATGTGGTGGCCCATCCACAGGCCGAAGAAGCTCCAGCCGAACGGCGCGCTGTGGTACATCGGCCCCGGCACCAGCTGGACGTCGTCGGGCGCCATGCCCCAGCCGGCGCCCACTTCCTTGGGGAAGAGGCCGGGCTGGCCCGCCACGATCACCTTGGGACGGCCGGTGCTCCCGCCCGAGGTCGGCGCCTTCCAGGCCGGGGAGATGCGCTCGCCGGGCAGCGGCGAGTCGTCGAGCGAAGCGTCGATTTCGGCGCCCACGGGGAGCGTGGTGCGCCCCGGGTGGTCGTCGGCCTCGACGCCGACGATGAGCTTGGGGTCGGCCAGCTCCACGATCTCCTGGCGCTCCCGACGGGGCAGCCGCCACGAGATCGGCTGGGGCACCGCCCCGAGCTTCCACACCGCAGCGGTGGCCACGAAGAACTCGATGGAGTTCGGCAGGGCGATGGTCACGAAGTCGCCGACGCCGACGCCCAACTGCTCGTAGTGACGAGCAGTGCGGTTGGCCCTCGACTCCAGCTCGCCTCGGGTGATCGTGTCCGCACCCACGGTCACCGCAGGGGCGTCAGGGGCCTCAGCGGCCCGATCGGTGAACAGCTGCCCCAACGGCTTGATTTCCGGCATCTCCGTCACTGGCGTCCCTCCAGTCGCAGTCCCACGGTTGAGGCCAGACAACCAGGTTCGGGGGTTCCCGCCTACGGGAGGTCGCCCTGCAGATAGAGCCGTTTCGAGCGGTCAGCCGATGAGGCGCGAGCGGCCCGCCCAATAGGGCGCGCGCAGGTCCTTCTTGAGGATCTTGCCGCTTGGGTTGCGAGGCAACACGTCGAGGAAGTCGACGCTCTTGGGGGTCTTGTAGCCCGCCAGGCGCTCGCGGGTGAAGGCGATGAGCTCCTCGGCCGTGACCTGCTCGCCGGGGTGGCGCACCACCACGGCCTTGACCTCTTCGCCCCACCGTTCGCTGGGCACGCCGATGACAGCCACGTCGGCCACCGCGGGGTGGCGCATGAGGACGTTCTCGACCTCGATCGGGTACACGTTCTCGGCGCCGGTGACGATCATGTCCTTGACCCGGTCGTAGAGGTAGAGGTACCCCTCGGCGTCGAGCGACCCGGCGTCGCCGGTGCGGTACCAGCCGTCGTCGGTGACCGTCGCCGCGGTGGCGTCGGGCTTGTTCCAGTAGCCCTTCATCACTTGGGCGGAACGAATCCACACCTCGCCGATCTGGTCGGCGCCGACCGGGAGTTCGCTGTCGGTGTCGACGACTCGGAGCTCGACGGCGGTCATGGCCCGGCCTGCCGAACGCAGGCGCGGCGGGGCGGCGCCGTCGGCCCGGTGGTCCTCGGGGCGCAGCCAGGTGACCGCGCCGGTGGTCTCGGTCGCCCCGTACACCTGGTAGAAGTCGCAGTCGAACAGCTTGAGCGACACCTCCAGCAGCTCCTCGCTGATCGGCGCCGCCCCGTAGACCATCACCCGCACGGTCGAGAGGTCGGCGGTGGCCGCCTCCGGGGTGCCTGTGACGACGAGCAGCATGGCGGGGACGAGCAGCACATGGGTGACGCGGTGCTCGGCGATGAGCTCGAGCAGCCGCCTCGGGTCGAACTCGCGCATGACGACGGAGTGGGAGCCTTGGTACAGGCTCCACAACGCCCAACCCACGCCCCCCATGTGGAACAGGGGCATGCCGACGATGGCCGCCCCGTCGAGGGTGAAGCCCAGTTCGTCGCTGCGGGCCAGGAGGGCACCGAGGTTGCGGTTGTCGATCATGACGCCCTTGGGCTCACCCGTGGTGCCGCTCGTGTAGAGCAGCATGGCGACGTCGTCGGGGCTTGCCTCTCGGCGCTCGACGGGCCCGCCCGCGTCGCGCCACGAGGCGTACTCCTCCTCGATGACGACGACCTTCTCCAGCGACGGCACCTCGGCCTCCAGGCGCCGGGCCACATCGGCGAACTCGGCCGCCACCACGAGCACGCGCAGGCCCGCGTCGTCGGCCACGGCCACGATCTCGTCGGGGGCCAAGCGCCAGTTGACGGCGACGGTGACGGCGTTGAGCATGGCCGCCCCGAAGAGCACCTCGAAGTACTCGAGGCTGTTCTTGTCGTAGAAGCCGACGCGGTCGCCCGGCTCGACGCCCGCGCCCTGGAGAGCGGCGGCGACGCCGCGACTGCGCTCGGCCAGCTCACGCCAGCGGACGGTGACCTCGTCCATGGTGAGCGCCGGGCCGTCGGGGGTGGTCTCGGCCCAGTGGTCGAGAATGGCGGCCAGGCTCGATGCGCGTTCTGCAGGGGTCGTTGTCATGGTTGGCGCTCCCGTCACCCGGCTGTGAGGCCGCCGTCGATCGGGTACACCGACCCGGTGATGAAGACGGCGTCGTCGCTCACCAGGTAGCGAACGAGGCGGGCCACCTCCTCGGGCTGCCCCACGCGGCCCAGCGGCTGCAGCATGCCAAGGCCGGCGATGGCGTCGTCGCCGAAGGCGTTGCGGATCAACGGGGTGTCGACGATGGCGGGGCAGATGGCGTTGACGCGCACGTTCTGCGACGCCAGCTCCACCGCCGCCGACTTGGCCAAGCCGATCACGCCGTGCTTCGAGGCCGAGTAGGCCACCGACCCCGCCACGCCGCGCAGGCCGGCGGCCGACGAGGTGATCACGATGGAGCCGCCGCCGCTCTCGATGATGGCGGCGCCTGCCGCCTTGATGCCGAAGAAGACGCCGGTGAGGTTGACGGCGATGGTGCGATCCCACAGCTCGGCGGTGTGCTCCAGCACCGGCTGCGAGCCGCCCGTGCCTGCGTTCAGGTGGGCGATGTGGAGCGCGCCCCACTCGTCGACCACGCGCTCGACGACGGCGACATTGGCCGCCTCGTCGCTCACGTCGAGCGCCAGCGCGAGGGCCGTGCCCCCGGCGCTTTCGATCTCTTTGGCCGTGCGCTCGGCGGCGGCGAGGTCGATGTCGGTGCAGGCCACTCGGGCGCCTTCGCTCGCCAGCGTGGCGGCCGTGGCGGCGCCGATGCCCGAGCCCCCACCGGTGATGAAGGCGACCTTGCCCTCGAGAATGCCCATGGCTACTTCCTCTCCGCGTCGGGGTCGTCGACGACAGTCGACGGGTGGACGGGGCCGGCGAGGAGGAAGCAGCCCGAGACCACGCCGGCCTCTCGTTCCTCGGCGGTCAGGCCTGCGCCGATGTAGACGCCGTCCTCGACCTTGCGTACTTCGTCGACCAGGCCGATGGCCGCCGCCTCGTTGGCGAAGTCGCAGTAGTTCATGACCAAGCTGGGCTTGCCGTCGATGGCGGACTCGCCGACGAAGGTGGTGAACCGAAGGCTGCGCTTCACGGCGCCCTCCGGGGTGCGCCACATGTTGTAGCCCTCGCTCCTGGCGTCAGTGGTCCCGATGAACGCCTTGCCCAGCCACAGCCCGGCGGGCAGCTCCCCCGAGTACATGGCATCGACGACGGCAAGCTTGTCGTCGGACAGGCCGCGCACCGGCAGGTAGCCCGCGAACTCGCCGTCGGCTTCCGACAGCGAGGGCGGCTCCAGCGACCGGAACAGTTCCACCAGGTCGGGCTGGGGCGTGGCTACCAGCCGAGCCAGCCTCGCCAGCGCCCAGGACGTTTCTGCGGTCACTGTCATCGATCGCTCCTTCCAGGCGCGGGCCGATGCCGCCCGAGCGCACTGTACGAACGGCACCCCCGACGGGCACAGAGGGGATACCTCTACGCATAAGCGGCCCGTGCGGGAGCCCGCCGCCGTGCGTGATTTCGCAGTAGTTACGAGCGGGCTCGTAACTATTCCGAAATCAACGAGCGCCCTTAGCCGTAGGGCTGCCCCTCTTCCCACGCCGGGTGAATTGGAAGATGCTCACGGCATGGCGCATCTCAAGACGCCCTTCGACGGGACGGTGGCCCGGGGGTGGGAGGTCGTCGCGGGCTGTTTCGAGGACAGCCTGGCCGACGGCGAGCCCGGCGCCGCACTGTGTGTCTACGCCGACGGCCAGTGCGTGGTCGACGTCTGGGGCGGCGTGGCCGACGACCGCACGGGCCGCCGCTACACCGACGAGACCCTGCAAGTGCTGTCGTTCGCCACCAACGGGGCCGCCGCCCTGGTCGCCCTGCTGCTGGTGGACCGCGGCCTGCTGCACCCCGACCGGCCGGTGGCCGACTACTGGCCGGAGTTCGCCGCCTGCGGGAAGTCGGCCATCTCCGTGCGCGACCTGCTGGCCCACCGGGCGGGCGTGCCGGTGCTCCAGCCCGGGCCGCACCTGGCCGATCCTCCCGACTCGGCGCTGACAGCGGCCATGTTGGCCCGCCAGGAGCCCCTGTGGGCACCAGGCGAGGCCCACGGCTACCACGTCCACACCGTCGCGCTGGCCATCAGCGAGCTCGTCCGCCGCATCGACGGCCGCTCGCTGGCCACCTTCTTCACCGAGGAGGTCGCCGGCCCCTTGGGCCTGGAGCTCTGGTTCGGGCTGCCGGGCGACGAGGAGTGGCGGGTAGCGCCCCTGCGGGCGACGACCGGCGACGGCTCCTGGGGCATCGAGGCGGACAGCCTGCTGTGGCGGGCGGCCACCTTCGACGGTCACCTGCTCGTCACCTCGCCCTCGGTCAACCGGCGCGCCCTCCATGCGGGCGAACTGCCCGGCTTCGGCGCCGTCGGCAACGCCCGCTCGTTGGCCCGCATGTACGCGGCGATGATCGGCGACCTCGACGTCCCGCGCCTCTTGTCGCAGCCGACGGTGGACCTGGCGTGCGAAGTGGCCGCCGAGGGGGTCGACGCCGTGCTCGGCGTCCCCGGCCGCTACGGCCTCGGCTACGCACTGCACGCCGACGGCTTCCCGTTGTCGGGAGCGGGCACCCGCATGTTCGGGCAGGCCCCGGTGGGAGCCACCCGCGGCATGGCCGATGCCGACCGGGGCATCGCCATCGGCTACGCCACCACCAGGGTCACGTGCGGGCTGCGCGACCCGCTGGCCGAGCGCCTGGTGACGGCGGTCTACGACTGCGTCAGTTGAAGCGCCCGGCGTCGGACGCCCGGGCCAGCTCGAGGCGGGTGGCGCACCCCGTCTTGGCGTAGATGCGGGTGAGGTACGACTCCACGGTCTTGAGGCTGATCGACAGCGTCTGGGCGATCTCCCGGTTCGAGCGCGCCTCCTGCACGAGGCGGACGATCTGCGCCTCCGTCTCCGTGAAGATCGACGGCTTCGGCGCCCGAAAGCGCGGGACGGGCACGCCGTAACGGCGCAACGACGACGCGGCACGACGGCGCCACGGCTGGGCGCCCAAGCGGTGGAACGCCTCGTGGGCCACGAGCAGGTCGTCGAGGCGCTCGCGGCCGAGGTCGCCGAGCGCCAGTTGGGCGCGGGCTTCGACGAACGGGGCACGATGGCGACGCGCCAGCGCCGCCGCCTGGGTGAGGCGGTCGGCATCGGCCAGCACCGTGCCGACCACGCACAGGGCCTCGGTGCGGGCCGGGAACGACATGTCGTCGACGTCGACGGCAGCCAACTCCTCGGCCACCCGTCGTGCCTCATCCAGTGCGCCCGCGGCGTGCAGCGTCTCCGCCAAACGGGCTCGGAGCAAGACCTCGGCGACAGGGCGGGCCGTGCCCTCGGCCAGTTCCGCCTCCAACAGCCGCCGCGCCTCGGACGCGCTGCCACTGGCGAGCTCGATGCCCCCCATCGTCCACGCCCACTGCGCCCGGGTGGCAGGCGACTGCGGCTCGTAGCGGGCGAGCAGGTGGCGGGCCCGGCGCCAGTCGCCGCGGTTCGACTCGATGTCGGCGGCCACGGCGAGTACCGCGTCGAACTGCATGGGCGAGTGCCCCTCGTCGTCCACGCCGGCGATGACGTCGTCGGCCAGGCGCAGGGCGCTGTCCCAGTCGCCGACGTGCGAGGCCGTGAGCACGCGGCCGGTGGCCAAGGCGTTGCCGAACATGAGCAGCTTGGCCTCGTCGAGCAGGACGTCGGCACGAGCCTGGAACTGCTCGGCAGGCTCGATGCAGCCGACCAGGGCCGCTTGGAAGCTCATCACCGAGTAGGCGCCGAGCTGGGTCGACGGTGGCGCGTCGGCCAACTCCTCCTCGAGTTCGCGCCAGATGGCCGCCGCCTTGGAGACCCAGCCGTCACGGGCCCACAGGAGCCCGAGGTGACAGTGCGCGACCACCCGCTCCACGGGCGGCGCCTCGGTGAGCAGCGCCCGGGTGCGGGCCTCGGCGGCGAAGGCGTCGTCGTAGCGGCCGGTGACGTGGAACAGGTTCGCCGCTTGGGCCACGAACCGCACCGGCAACGGCTCCACCGCGGTGAGCAGGTCGACCAGTTCCTGCGCCTCGGCCAAGTTGCCCGCTTCCCACAACGCCTCCACGAGGAGGTACGTCGTACGGGCGTTGTCGGCGCTGGAGCCCGCCCGGGCCAGCACGCTGCGGCCCACGTCGACGGCCTCGTGGGGGCGGCCCGCAAAGAGCAGCGCCCGGGCCAGCCTGCCCAACAGCCAGTCACGCTTCGGGTGGTCCTCCGGCATGATCGCCAGGGCGCGGTGGTACCACGGCACCGCCGACCTCGGCGCCGACTCGGCCATGAGCTCGCCCGCCCGCACGATCACTTCGAGGGCCTGCTGGTCGCCCACCTCCGCCGTCTCGCCCGTGTGGTGGGCCAACTCCAGCGCCACTTCCCCGGTCGTCGGCAGCGTGGACAGCCACTCCGCCACCAGTTGGTGCCACCGCCACCGCGTGCCTGCGCCGATGTCCTGGTAGAGGGTGTCGCGCAGCAACTGGTGGCTGAAGCGGAAGGTGCCGTCGTCTTCCCCCAGCACCTGGCTGGCCACCAGGCCGTCGATGGCCTTGGCCACTTGGGCCAGGTCGAGCTGGGCCAGCGTGGCCACCAGCGAGAAGCGGTCGGAACGGAGCGAGCCGAGCAGGGCGACGGCCCGGGCGACGGTCCGGGCTTCCTCGCTGACCCGCAGCACTCGGCGCAGGACGACCTCGCGGCGGTCGGGCGACATGGGCGCCACCGGCTCCCGCAACGTCGAGCGGCCGCCTTCGACGGCGACGGCGTCGGCTTCGAGCAAGCTGAGCAGGACCTGGGTGACGAAGAACGGGTTGCCGTTCGTCGACCGCGCCACCGCCTCGACCAAGCGTTCGTCGGGCGGGGAACCGAGGGTGGCGGCCACGAGGGCTTCGACGGCCTGCTTGCCGAGGGGCCGGAGGTCGAGCCTGCGTAGGCGGTTCGACTCGGCCAGCTGGTCGAGCAGGGCGGCCATCGGCCCCCGCTGGGCCATCGACACCCGAGCCGTCCCCACTACGACGAGGGGGCTCTCCGCCGACCGGCGCAGCAGCGTCGTCAGCAGGGCCGCCGTGTCGTCGTCGCAGTGGCCGAGGTCGTCGACCACCAGGATCGTCGGGCCGTGCCTGCGCATGGCGTCGATGTAGCGGGTGGCGGCCCCGTAGGCCGCCACCATCGGCTTGTCGTTGGTGACGTCGAGCTGCTCGACCAGGCGGGCGGCCTGCTCGCGGACGTGCGGCGGCTGGTTGGACGGCGTCGAGCGCACCAACTGCAGGAAGACGGAGTACGGCAGCTGGCTCTCGATGTTGGACGCCGACGCGGCCAGCACCTGCCAGCCTGCCGCCTCACAGTCGGCGGCGAGCTCGGCCAGCAACCGGCTCTTGCCGATGCCCGCTTCCCCGCGCAGGAGGAAGGCCCCGCCGCCCGTGTCGACCAGGTCGGCCACGAACGCGCTGGCTTCGGCGAACTCGGCGTCGCGGCCGACCAGCGGGCTGGCGGCCGGGATGACGGGGGCGCTCACCGCCCGACCGGACGGGCGCGGCCGCGGCGAGGGCGCCGACGAGAGGGGCTCGTCGCCTGGTGCAGCGCGGCCCGCATCCCCGGCCTCAAGCAGGCGATGCGCCGACTGTCTCGGTGATCTGCTCGTAGAACAGGATGGAGCGGCTCTCGAGGTCGAGCACGTCGGTCGGCTGCCATGTCGGTGCCGCGGCGGCCAAGCCTTTCTTGGCGGTGGCCAAGTCGTCGGCTTCGATCTCGTACACACAGAGGTACTCGTGGGCGCGGCTACCAAGGCCGGGGTCGACGCTGGAGCCCCGGTAGCGGGTTGCCGCCACGAAGCCGGGCACCCCCAGCACCTCGGGAATGTGGATCTCGTCGTACCAGGCGTTGAACGCTTCGTTGCTCGTGCCGGACGTCCGATTCGTGAACGCCACCATGACTGCCTTCACCCCTGCCTCCGTTCCTCGGCCCCCGGTCGGCAACCTACGTCGCGCCCGCGCGGGCCCGGAACTGGGGATTTCCCTCCACCTAAGTGGTCCGGGGCCGGGTCACCGAACAAGCGATCGTCCGATGACCTCCCTCATTATTTCATTGGTGCCGCCGAAGATGCGCGAGGCCCGGGCATCGGCGTACAGGCGGGCCACGGGCTGCTCGACCATGAAGCCGTAGCCGCCGTGGAGTTGGACGGCTGTATCGACCACCCGGCCCTGCAGTTCGGTGCACCAGTACTTCGCCATGGCGGCTGTCTCGGGCGTCAAGGTGCCGCGGTTGCGGGCCTCCACGCAGCGGTCTACGAAGGTCTCGCCGATCTCCACCTCGGTGGCCATCTCGGCCAGCCGGAACCGGGTGTTCTGGAAGTCGGCGATGGGCCGGCCGAACGCCTCCCGTTCGGTGCAGTAGGCCAGGGCGAGCTCGAAGGCGGCTCGTGCCGCGCAGACCGAGGTCACGGCGATCGAGAGCCGCTCCTGCGCCAGGTTCCGGACCAGGGCGGCGAAGCCCGCGCCTTGGGTGCCGAGCAGGTTCTCGGCGGGGACATGCACGTTGTCGAAGAACAGCTCGGCGGTGTCCTGGGCGTGCATGCCGAGCTTGTCGAGGTTGCGGCCCCGTTCGAAGCCCGGCATCCCCCGCTCCACCACCAGCAGGGAGATGCCCCGGTGCGCCAGGGACGGGTCGGTCTTGGCCGCCACGATCACCACGTCGGCATTGATGCCGTTGGTGATGAACGTCTTCGATCCGTTGAGCACGAAGCCGCCGTCGGTGGGGATGGCGGAGGTGCGCATGCCCGCCAAGTCGGAGCCTGCCCCCGGTTCGGTCATGGCGATGGCCGCCACCAGCTCGCCCGAGCAGATGCCGGGGAGCCAACGCTTGCGCTGCTCCTCGTCGGCCAGGCCCACGAAGTACGGGAGGCACACGTCGTTCTGCAGGACCAAGCCGGTACCCGCCGTCCCCACCTGGAAGCGGTGCAGCTCCTCGGAGATGACCTGGTTGAAGCGGAAGTCGTCGACGCCACCCCCGCCGTCCTCGATCGGTGCCGCGAAACCGAGGAATCCGTGGCTCCCCGCAGCGGCGAACAGCTCGCGGTCGACGATGCCCGCCTCGTCCCAGCGGGAGGCGTGGGGGACCATCTCCTTTTCCACGAAGGAGGCGAACGAGGCCCGGAACTGCTCGTGATCGTCGGTGAGGTACTGGTGGCGCATCGGTACAGCCGACCATGAGGGTGGCCGCCCGACCAGGCATGGAACCCCTGAAAGTAAGGACTAACTGCCGGGAATTTCCGACTAGCTGGGGGCGCCGGGAAGGCGGACGCTCGTTCCCGTGACCGACCCCGCTCCCCTTCCCCACCGTTCCGCCCTGGTGACCGGCGGCTCCTCCGGCCTCGGCGCCGCTTCCGCCGAGGCCTTGCTGGCCGAGGGGTGGCACGTCGTCGTGCTCGACCGCGAGCCGGCGGGGCGGGGCTCCGAGCGGCTGCAGGAGCTCCAAGGCGACGTCACCGTGGCCGACGACGTGGCCGCCGCCGTCGATGCTGCGGCAGCCGCCGCCCCGCTGCGCCTGGTGGTGCACTGCGCGGGCACGGGCATCCCCGGTCGCACCCTCGACTCCGACGGCTCGGTGATGGCGCTCGACGTGTTCCGCCACATCGTCGACGTCAACTTGGGAGGGACGTTCAACGTCGCCCGCCTGGCCGCCGCCGCCATGGCTGCGCAGGAGCCCGACGAGCGCGGCGAACGGGGGCTGCTGGTGCTCACCGCCTCGTGTGCCGCCTTCGACGGCCAGGCCGGGCAGGTGCCCTACGCGGCCGCCAAGGCGGGCGTCGCCGGCATGACGCTCCCGCTGGCACGCGACCTGGCGCCCGTCGGGGTGCGGGTCATGACGATCGCCCCCGGCACCTTCGCCACGCCCATGTACCAGCCGCCCGAGGAGGTGCTCGCCGCGGCACCGCCCGAGGCGCGCACGTTCGTGGAGAACCTGCACCGCAGGCTGGAGTCGGAAATCCTCTTCCCGCGCCGCGTGGGCGAGCCCGCCGAGTTCGCCGCCCTCGTGGTCCACCTGGCGGCCAACCCCTACCTCAACGCCGAAGTCGTCCGCCTCGACGCCGGCCTCCGCCCCCGAGCCAAGTAACCCCCGTCCGAAGTTGCGTCGAAATCGCGCCGTTTTACAGCGCGA
>DATLNE010000050.1 GCA_035536915.1 Acidimicrobiales bacterium | reverse complement strand
GTTGCGTAGGAATCGCGCCGTAAAACGGCGCGATTCCTACGCACCTTCGGGGGCGGCGGGGGTCAGCGGGGGAGGAGGCCGACGGCGTCCTTGGCTCGGGCCACCGTCTCGGCCGCCACCGCCTGGGCCTTGGTGGCGCCCTTGTCGAGGGCGGCGGCCACCGTCGCCGGGTCCGACGACAGCTCGGCGAAGCGCTCCTGGACGGGGCGCAGGAACTCGACCACGGCAGCGGCGGCGTCGGCCTTGAGCGGGCCGTACTGGGTGTAGCCCTCGGCCATCTCCGCAGGGGAGCGTCCGGTCGACAAGGCCAGCAGCTCCAGCAGGTTCGACACGCCGGGCTTGGCCTCGGGGTCGTAGCGCACCTCGGAGTCCGCGTCGGTCACCGCTCGCTTGATCTTGCGTTCGATGTCGGCCGGGCTGTCGAGCACGAGCACGGTGCCCTGCGGCGAGTCGGCCGACTTCGACATCTTCTTGGTCGGCTCCTGGAGGTCCATGATCTTGCCGCCCACCCGGGGGATGGCGGCCTCGGGCACCACGAAGGTGGGGCCGTAGCGGGTGTTGAACCGATGGGCCAGGTCGCGGCACAGCTCCAGGTGCTGGCGCTGGTCCTCGCCCACGGGCACCCGGTCGGCCTGGTAGACGAGGATGTCGGCCGCCTGCAGGACCGGATAGGTGAATAGGCCCACCCGGGCGTCGCCCTCGCCGCCCTTGGCCGACTTGTCCTTGAACTGGGTCATGCGTCGCAACTCGCCCATCGACGCCGTGCACTCCAGCAGCCAGCTCAACTCGGTGTGCTCGGGCACGTGGCTCTGGGCGAACAAAGTGCAGACGTCGGGATCGAGCCCGGCGGCCAGCAGCAACGTGGCCAGCTCCAGCGTCTTGGCCCGCAGCACGGCGGGCTCCCGCGGCACCGTCAGCGCGTGCAGGTCGACGATGCAGAAGAAGGCGTCGTGCTCGTGCTGGTCGGCCACCCACTGGCGCACCGCCCCCAGGTAGTTCCCGAGGTGGATATCGCCCGTGGGCTGGATGCCGGACAGCACTCTGGTCACGACCCGGCATTCTGCCGGACGGGGACCGGGGGATGCGCGACTCTTTGCGCCGCCGCCAGTACCCTCGGGTCGATGTCGTACGAGGTGCAGACCCCTGTGTTCGAGGGGCCCTTTGACCTGCTGCTCCACCTGATCACCCGGGAGCAGGTCGAGCTCTACGACATCTCCATCAGCACCATCGTCGACGCCTACCTGGCCCACCTGACAGCCATGGAGCACCTCGACCTCGACGTGGCCACGGAGTTCCTCCTCATCGCCGCCACCCTCATCGAGCTCAAGACCCGACGCCTGCTCCCCGGCCGCGACGACATCGACCTCGACGAGGAGTTCGCCCTCTGGGAGGAGCGAGACCTCCTCCTGGCCCGGCTGCTGGAGTGCAAGACCTTCAAGGACGCCGCCGAGGCGCTGCAGTCGCTGGCGGGCACCGCCGAGCGCTCGCACCCCCGTCGGGCAGGCATGGAGGAGCGCTTCCTCAGCCTGGTGCCCGACGTGCTGGCGGGCGTCACCCCCGACGACCTCAAGGCCGCCTTCCTGCGGGCCATGGTGCCCAAGCCCCAGCCCCGGGTCGACCTTGACCACGTGGCCCCCATCCGGGCCAGCGTGCGCGACGCGGTGGAGGAACTGGTCGACGAGCTGCCCCGCGTGGGCGTCATCACCTTCCGCCACCTGACGCAGGACCTGGCCGAGCGCCTGGCCGTGATCGTGCGCTTCCTCGCGGTGCTCGAGCTCTACAAGGAGGGCCTGGTCGACCTCGACCAGACCGAGAGCTTCGGCGACCTCACCGTCACCTGGCTGGGCGACGCCGCGGTCACGCTGGAGTCGCTGGCCGTCGAGGAGTACGCGGGCTAGTTGATGCTGCAGGAAGAGCTTCGGGCCATCGAGGCCATCTTGATGGTGGCCGAGGAGCCCATCGAACCGGGCCTGTTGGCCCAGCTCCTCGAAGTCACCCCGGCGCGGGTCGACGAGATGTGCGCCGCGCTGGCTGCCGCCTACGAGTCCGACAATCGGGGCTTCGTCCTGGTGCGGGTGGCGGGCGGCTACCGCTTCCAGAGCCACCCCGACATGGCCGCCTACGTGGAGCGGTTCGTGCTCGAAGGCCAGACCGCCCGCCTCTCGGCCGCCGCCCTGGAGACGCTGGCCATCGTGGCCTACAAGCAGCCGGTGTCGCGGGCGCAGGTGTCGGCCATCCGAGGCGTGAACGTCGACGGCGTCATGCGCACCTTGCAGCAGCGGGGCTACGTGGAAGAGGTGGCCCGCGACCCCGGCCCTGGCCAAGCGGTGCTGTACGGCACCAGCCGGCTGTTCCTGGAGAAGCTGGGCCTCGACTCGCTCGACGACCTGCCCCCGCTGGGCGAGTTCGTCCCCGGCGCCGAGGTGGTCGAGGCGCTGGAACAAGGCCTGCGCCCGGACGCGTGACGCCCCTCGCCGACGGGGAGGGGGAGCGGCTGCAGAAGGTCCTGGCCCGAGTTGGGTTCGGCAGCCGGCGGGTGTGCGAGGACCTCATCGCCGAGGAGCGGGTCACCGTCAACGGCGAGGTGGCCGTGCTCGGCAGGCGGGTCGACCTCGACACCGACCGGGTGGAGGTCGACGGGCACCCCGTGGGCATCAAGCCGGGCCTCGTCTACTACGTGCTGAACAAGCCCCGCGGGGTCGTCACCACCGCAGCCGACACGCACGGCCGCCCCACCGTGGTCGAACTGGTGCCCGACGAGCCCCGCGTGTTCCCCGTGGGCCGCCTCGACGCCGACACCGAGGGGCTGTTGCTGCTGACCAACGACGGCGAGCTCACCCACCGGCTCACCCATCCGAGCTTCGGCGTGGAAAAGGAGTACGTGGCCGAGGTCGAAGGCCACCCGACGCCCGCCGAGGTGCGGCGCCTGCGCGAAGGCGTCGAACTCGAAGACGGCATGACGGCGCCCGCCAAGGTCGCCTTGGGCGACACCAACGTCCTGCGCATCACCATCCACGAGGGCCGCAACCGCCAGGTCCGCCGCATGTGCGAGGCGGTCGGCCACCCGGTGACCCGCCTCGTGCGCATCCGCATCGGGCCGCTCACAGACCGCCGGCTCAAGCCCGGCGAGTGGCGTGCGCTGACCCTTGAGGAGGTCCGGGCGCTCGGAGGCGACCACTAGAGTCTCGGCCCGTGCCCCCGGCAGTCCGAGCGTTACGCGGCGCGACCACGGTCGACGACGACACCGTCGAGCAGATCAACGAACGCGTGCAAGCGCTGGTCGACGCCATGCTCGACCGCAACGCCGTCGACAAGGACGACTTGATCAGCGTCGTCTTCACGGCCACCGACGACATCCACGCCGCCTTCCCGGCCGCCGCGGCCCGCGCCATCGGGCTGGGCGACGTGCCGTTGCTGTGCGCCCGGGAGCTCGACGTGGTGGGCGGCACGCCCCGGTGCATCCGGGTGCTCATGCACCTGACCACCGAACGGGCGCGCAACGAGTTGCACCACGTGTACCTGGAGGGGGCACGGGGGCTGCGAGATGACCTCCCCGAATAGGGCCGTCGTCGTCGGCACCGGGCTCATCGGCGGGTCGATCGGCATGGCCCTGCGAGCCCGCGGCTGGCACGTCACCGGCCGCGACCGCGACCCGGCGCGTGCGGCCCGCGCCTTGGAACTGGGCGCCCTCGACGCCGTGGGCGACGACCCCGAGGCCGAGGTCGTCTTCGTCGCCGTGCCTGTTTCGGCCATCGCCGACGAAGTGGCGGCGTCACTCGATTCGGGCGCAGTCGTGACCGACGTGGGCAGCGTGAAGGCGCCGCTGGCCGCCGCCGTCACCCACCCCCGCTATGTGGGCGGGCACCCCATGGCGGGCTCCGAGCAGGAGGGCGTCGAGGGCGCCGACGCCGAGCTGTTCGAAGGCGCCACGTGGGTGCTCACGCCCACGGAGACAACCGACCCCGAGGCCTACGCCCGGCTCCAGTCGGTGGTGTCGTCACTGGGCGCCGACGTGGTGGCGCTGCCCCCCGAACGCCACGACGAACTGGTAGCGGTCGTGTCGCACGTGCCCCACCTCACTGCCGCGTCGCTCATGTGCCTGGCCGCCGCGGGCGCCGAGGAACACGCCGCCTTGCTGCGCCTGGCCGCGGGCGGGTTCCGCGACATGACCCGCATCGCCGCAGGCCACCCTGGCATCTGGCCCGACATCTGCGCCGAGAACCGCGAGGCCATCGTCGACGTGCTCGACCGCTTGGTCGCTGCTTTGTCGGACGTGCGCCAAGTGGTGGCCGACGCCGACCGCCCCGCCCTGCTGCGCATGCTGGAGACGGCCCGCGCCGCCCGCACCAACCTGCCTGCCCGGGCCGCCCGCCCGGAGGGGCTGGTGGAGATGCGGGTGCCGGTGCCCGACCGCCCCGGCGTGCTGGCCGAGGTCACCACCTTGGCGGGCGAGCTCAACGTCAACATCGTCGACCTGGAGATCGCCCACTCGGCCGAAGGCGAACGCGGCGTGCTGGTGTTGGTGGTCGACGCCGACTCCGCCGACCTCTTGCGGGGCGGCCTCTACGCCCGCGGCTTCCGCCCGTCCACCCGTCCGCTGGCATGAGGATCGAGCCGCTCACCAAGCCGCCCGACAAGACCGTGCGGGTGCCCGGATCGAAGTCGTACACCAACCGAGCGCTCGTCTGCGCCCTGCTGGCCGAGGGCCGCAGCGTGATCACCGGCGCCCTCGTCTCCGACGACACCCAGGCCATGGCCACAGCCATCGAGGCATTGGGCGCCCGCGTGCAGTGGGACGGCACCACCGTCACCGTCGACGGCACCGGCGGCCGCCTCCCCGACACCGCCGACCTCCACGTGAACCAAGCGGGCACCGCCGCCCGTTTCCTGGCACCCGTGCTGGCCACCGGGCGCGGCACCTACCGACTCGACGGCGACGAGCAACTGCGGCGCCGGCCCATGGGCCCGCTCATCGAGGCCCTGCGGTCGCTCGGCGTGGAGGTGCGCGAGGAAGGTGAACCGGGCCACCTGCCGATCACCGTGAAGGGCATCGGACGCGTGCCCGACCAGCCCGTCGAGGTGGCCGCCGACGTGTCGAGCCAATTCGTGTCGGGGCTGCTCCTGGCCGGGTTCGACGTGCGGCCGTCGGGGCCGGTGGTCTCTGCCCCCTACATCCGCATGACCGAGCACGTGCGCGACACATTCGGGCCTACGTTCGCCGTCGAGCCTGATGCCACCGCCGCCTCCTATTTCTATGCGGCCGGTGCCCTGTTCGACGGCGGCCGGGTTCGGGTCGAGGGCCTGACCGAGCAGTCGCGGCAAGGGGATGTGGATTTCGTGCACGACCTCGAAGCCATGAACGCCACCGTCACCGCCGACGAACAAGGCATCGAGGTGCGCGGCACCAGCACTCCGGAAGGCAACTCCTTCGACCTGCGCGACCGGCCCGACGTGGCCCAGACCCTCGCCGCCGTCGCCGCCTTCGCGGAAGGCACCACCACAGTCACCGGCATCGGCTTCGTCCGTCACCACGAGACCGACCGCATCAAAGCGGTGGTGACCGAACTGCAGCGGTGCGGGATCGAAGCCACAGAGAACGACGACGGCTTCACCATCGTCGGCGGCAATCCCAAGCCCGCCACAGTGCAGACCTACGGCGACCACCGGATGGCCATGAGCTTCGCCCTCATCGGGCTCAAAGTCGGCATCGAGCTCGACGACCCCGGCTGCGTGGCCAAGACGTTCCCCGACTACTTCGACGTACTGGAAAGCTTGCGCCAGTGAAGGTCATCGCCATCGACGGGCCCGCAGGGTCCGGCAAGTCCACCGTCGCCCGTGCCGTGGCCCGGCGCCTGCACCTCGACTACCTCGACACCGGCGCCATGTACCGCTCGGTCGCCTTCGTCGTGCTCCAACAGCGCATCGACCCCGCCGACCTCGACGCTGTGGCCCGTCTGGCCGAGAAGCTCACCATCGACGTGGGCGAGCGCGTCACTGTCGACGGCGTCGACGCCACCGACGCCATCCGCAGCCCCGAGGTCACCAAGGCCGTCAGCGCGGTGGCCGCCAACCCCGAGGTGCGCAAGGAGTTGGTGCGCCGCCAGCAGGAGTGGGCCGACGCCCACGGCGGGGGAGTGGTCGAGGGGCGCGACATCGGTACGGTGGTGTTCCCGCAGGCCGAGCTCAAGGTGTACCTGACGGCCAGCGACGAAGAGCGGGCCCGCCGCCGGGCCGCCGAGATCGGCCGCCTGCACGAGGCCGACACGGTGGCTGCCGACATCGCCCGGCGTGACCGCCTCGACTCCACCCGGGCCGCATCACCGCTCACCACAGCCGACGGCGCCGTCGTCATCGACACCTCGAACCGCACCATCGACGACATCGTGGAGGAGGTGCTCTCGCACCTATGAAGACCTGGGAACGAGTGCTCTACAGCATCGTGCGCAACACCGTCGTCGCCTTCTGCCGCCTGTTCTGGCGCATGCGCATCGACGGCGTGGAGAACATCCCGGCCACCGGCGCCTACATCCTCGCCCCGGTGCACCGCTCCAACATCGACACGCTGGTGGTGGCAGGCGTCACCACGCGCCGCCTGCGCTACATGGGCAAGGCGAGCCTGTGGAAGGTCAAGCCCGCAGGCCGCCTGTTCAGCGCGCTGGGCGCCTTCCCCGTCAACCGGGGGAGCGCCGACCGCGACGCCCTGCGCCAGTGCGTCGAGGTCGTGCAAGCCGGCGAACCCTTGGTGATCTTCCCGGAAGGCACCCGCCAGTCGGGCCCGCTCATCCAGCCCCTCTTCGAAGGCGCCGCGTTCGTGGCCTCGCGCACCGGCGTGCCCATCATCCCGGTCGGCATCGCGGGCTCGGAAGCGGCCATGCCCAAGGGCTCCAAGCTGGTCTACCCGGTCAAGGTCCGTGTCGTGGTGGGCGCGCCCCTCGACCCGCCCGCCCCCGGCCCGTCGGGACGGGCGCCCCGCAGCGCCGTGCACGCAGTGACGGAGGAGTTGAGCAGCCGCCTGCAGGAACTGTTCGACACCGCGCAGGCCCGCAACGCGTGACCCCCGAGCAGGCGCTCATGGTGAAAAGTCCTGCTTTCGCGGCTGGAGCGACGGAAAGTGCGGTCCGAGCCGGCATCCTGATGGGGTGAACCGGGGAGGGACAGCGGCCCGTTGGGCTGCGGCTGTGCTGCTGACGACGGCCGTCGTGGCGGCGGTTGCCGCGCCCGCGCCCGTCGACACCCGCCTGCCGGGCTCCAGCGGACTCGCCGTACCTGCGGCCGACTCGGCGCCGACGCCGGTCGCGGCCCGACGGGCAACGAAGGGGGCGACCAGCGCGCCGCACCAGGCCACCGCCACCGCCCCTGCCGTCGCCGCTCCTCGCACCACCGTCGACGTCGATCGCCTGCAAGCCGCCCTCGATGCCTGGACGGCAACCCGTACGGGCCTGCGTTCGGTGGCCGTGGGCGTCGCCTTGGCCGAGCCCGGGGCACCGTGGTGGGGCGGCGTCTCGACCGCCCCTGGCCACGCCGCCCTCGACCTGGGCGAGCAGCATGGCGTGTTGTCGGTGACCAAGACGTTCACCGAGGCCTTGGTGCTGCGGGAGGTGGCCGCCGGGCGCATCGACCTCGACGCCCCCGTGCCCAACGTGGCAGGCGTGGCCACCCCGCCTGCCGACGTGGTGATCACCCCTCGCATGCTGCTGCAGCATTCGTCGGGCCTGGTCAACTACCCCAACGCCATCGGCTACGACCCGAACGCGCCGATCACGCCGCAGCAGATCGTCTCGTCCGCCCTGCGCACCCCGTTGCTCTCGCCCCCGGGCACCAAAGCCGCCTACTCCAACACCAACTTCCACTGGCTGGGCCTGGTGCTCGAGCACGTGACGGGCTCGTCGTACGGCGAACTGGTGGCCGCCCTCGCTGCCGAGGTGGGGCTGGCCGACACCGTGCTCGACCCCGCCGGACGACCGGGCTGGATCGGCTACGCCTCGGGCGGCATCCGCTCCACCATCGGCGACATGGCCCGCTGGGGCGCAGCCTTGTTCACCCCCGGCGGGGTGCTGCCTGCCGACCAACTCGACGCCCTGACCACGGTCGGCCCGCTCGGGGTGTCGCTGGGGCTGTGGCCGGTGGCGGGCAACGGGCTGTCGCAGTTCGTGGCCCACGGCGGCCTGGTGTACTACCCGGACGAACGCCTCGTGGTGGTCGTCCGCATCTCGGGCACCGGTGACGCCGTCGCCGCCGCCCGCGACCTGGCCGGCGTCCTGCGCGCTGCCGTCGGTACCCTGTAGACGCACGGCGCTTTGGGGGGCGCTACCGAACACCGGCAGCCACATGACGTCCGCGCCCCTGACCTCCGCACGCCGAGACCCGGCCTTGGACCTCCTCCGCACCATCGCGCTCGCCCGCGTCGTGCTCTGGCACATGTTCGCCGCCACCTGGATGACGGCGTTCGCCGCCATGCCGCTGATGTTCTTCGTGGCTGGGACGCTGCTGGTCGACGACCTGGGCCGGGTGCGGTCGTACAGCGGCCTGCTCGCTCGTCGGGGCCGTCGCATCCTGGTGCCCCTGTGGGCCTACGGCGCCGCCGTGCTGGGGGCGACGTTGGTGCACGCGGGCGAAGTCGGCTTCCCGGGCTCGTCGGGTGACTGGTGGCGGGCGCTCACGTGGATCTTCCCGTTCGTCGACCCGGCCGACTCGCCCTGGCACGGCGGCTGGCTGGCCAACCACCTGTGGTACCTGCGGGCCTACCTCTGGGTGCTCCTGCTCAGCCCACTGCTGGCCGCCTTCTCGCGGCGGCTGCTGGTGGCGGTACCGCTGTTCGTGCTGGCCATCGCCCAGATGGAGGTCGCCTCGATATTCGAGTTGCCCTTCCTGGGCGACGGCGACTCCCGTGTGGTGGTCGGTGACCTGGTGACCTACGGCCTGTTCGTGGTGCTCGGCATGGCCTTCCGCAGCCGCAGCGCGCATCGCACGCCGTCGCCGGGCGGGTCGTTCGTGCTGGCCGTCGCCGCCGGCGGCGGGGCGGTTTGGTACGCCACCACGGTGGGGCTGCCGCCCGGTGGCATCAACGCGTCGTACCCGGCCATCGCGTTGACCGGGCTGGCCTGGATCGGGATCGCGGGCGTGTTCGAACGCCCCCTGCGGCGGGTGGCCGAGCTGCGCTCGGTGGCCCGCTTCACCCGCTTGGTGTGCCGCCGGGCCGTCACGATCTACCTGTGGCACCCGGCCGCCATCGTCGTCGCCTACGCCGCCCTGGGCGACAACCAACAGGCCCGGCCCTTCGCACTGGCGGGCCTCACCCTCGTCATCGCTGCGGTGGCCGCCATCGGCGTGGGCTGGATGGAAGAGACGCGGGCGCACCGCCGGTTGCGCCTCCCCACGATCCGCCTGGCTGCCGTGGTGACGGCCGCCGCCGTGGTGCTGTCAGTCGCCGTGCCCGCCTTGGTGGTGCCCACGGTCGATGCCGCCGCGGCGTCGCCGTCCGCCGTGCCTCCGCCGTCGTACCGGGCGGCGCTGTCGAACAGCGCGTTCAGCGGCGGGCGGCTGGAGCCCTCCAAGCCGGTGCGACTGCTGGGCGGGCGAATGCCCGCCAAGGCGTTGCAGCGGGCGCTCGACGAGTGGACGAAGGCGCAGTCCGAGGTCACCTCGGTGGCCGTCGGGGTCACGGTCGACGGCAAGACCTGGACGGGCGAGTCCCACCGCGCTGCCGCAGTGACGCACGACGAGAGCCGCTACGCGGTGGCCAGCCTTACCAAGACGTTCACCATGGCCTTGGTCATGCGCGAGATCGAGGCCGGACGGCTGGGCCTCGACGCGCCTGTGCCAATGCTCCCGGGCGTCGGCTCGCCGCCGGGCAAGGCGCCCATCACGCCTCGGCACCTCCTCCAGCACACCTCGGGGCTGGTCGACTACGTGCACGCCCGCGGCTACCGGGGCGACCGCCCCCTCACGCCACAGGCCGCGGTGGCCTTGGCCCTGCGCACCCGGCTGGCCAACCCACCGGGCACCGACGTCACCTACGCCAACGTCAACTACCTGTATCTCGGCCTGCTGGTGGAGTACGTCTCCGGCCACTCCTACCCCGACCTGCTCACCGACCTGGTGGCCGAGGCCCGGTTGCGCGACACCGGCCTCGATGCGCCGGGGCGCCCCGGATGGGCGGGCTTTTCGTCAGGCGGCGTGATGTCGACGGTGGGGGACCTCTCCCGGTGGGGCAACCTGTTGTTCACGCCCGGGCGGGTGCTGCCTCCGCGATGGGTGACGGCGCTGTCGACCGTCGACCACACCAACCTGGGCTTGGGGACGTGGCCCATGTGCCCGTGCACCACCGATGCCGCGGGCGCGAAGCGCTACACGGCCATCGGCCAGCACGTCGGGCACGGCGGGCTCTACCACTACCCCAACGGGATGACCGTGGCTGTCCACCTGGAGCCGGCATCGTTGCAGACGCACGACCAAGTGGCCGCTTTGGGCGAAGCCCTGCGCAACGCCTTCCGGCGCTGACGCCGGTTCAGTACCGGGGCTTGGAGAAGACCCGGCGCACGGCGTCTTCGAAGTGCTCCAGCGGCTCGCTGTCGTAGGCGGGATCGAAGGCCAACTGGTCCCACTCGTCGGCGAAGCGAGCGGTGAGCTCGTAATACGGCTGGCCTTCGTGCTTGTCGCGGGCGTTGGGGTCGAGGCCGAGGTAGGCGTAGTAGTGCTTGCCCTGGAAGTCCTGGTGCACCCGGATCATGTCGTACACCTCGGGGCGCACGTAGGGCTTGAGGATCTCCGCGGCGATGGGCCCGTGGTTGGCCACCGAGATGGCCTTGCCGATGTCGTGGCACAACGAGGCGACGACCACTTCCTCGTCGGCCCCGTCGCGCTCGGCTCGCGTGGCCGTCTGCAGGCAGTGGGTGAGTTGGTCGGTGCCGAAGCCGTCGACCACCTCGCCGAGGGAGCGCAGCAGCATCAACACCCGCTCGGCCACCCGCGGCTGGTTGACGGCGTGGGCGGCGGCGATCTCGTCCCACTGCTCCTGGGTGGACTCGTCCATGCGGGTGAACTGGGCGATCGTCATGGCTTCATGATCCCACGAGCGAGGCCAGTACGTCGCTGGCCGCCACGGCTCGGTCGTCGGCCAGCACGGTGTCGTCGACCGGGCCGAACAACGAGAACGTGGCCACCGTCGACAACGCCCGCAGCAGGTCGCGCAGCTCGCGCGGGGGAGGGAAGTACTCCTCCTCGGTGGTGACGGTGACGACCTCCACCCCGTTGCGGGGAGCGAGGCGGTCGAGCACGGCGTTGACCAGTTCCTCGGGGGCCGACGCACCTGCGGTGACGCCGACGACCCCGCTGAGGTCGGTCGGCAGCTCGTTGGCGTCGTTCACCCGGTAGACGCGGGGGCAGCCGGTGGCGCGGGCCACCTTCTCCAAGGCCACCGTGTTCGACGAGTTCGACGAGCCGATGACGATCACCGCGTCGGACTTGTCGGCGATCTCCTTCAAGGCGGCTTGGCGGTTGGTGGTGGCGAAGCACAGGTCGCTGCGCCCCGGCATCCACATCGACGGGAAGCGCTCCTTGGCCTGGTCGCGCACGCCCGCCCACTCCTCCTGGCTCAACGTGGTCTGGGCCAGGAAGGCGACCGGGGTCTCGGCGCCCAGGTCGAGGGCGTCGACGTCGGCCGCCGACTCCACCAGGCGCACGGCGTCGGGTGCCACCGCCATGGTGCCCACCGCCTCGTCGTGGCCCTCGTGGCCCACGTACACGACGGTGTAGCCCTTGCCTGCGCGCACCTTCACCTCGTGGTGCACCTTGGTGACCAACGGGCACACGGCGTCGACCACCACGCCGCCGTTGGCCCGGGCGGCCGCCACCACCGACGGGGCAGAACCGTGGGCGCTGAGCATGAGGGGTGCGCCCGCGGGCACCTCGCCCACGTCGTCGACGAACACCACGCCGAGCTCGCGGAAGCGGTCGACGACCACCCGGTTGTGCACGATCTCGTGGTAGCAGTACACGGGCGGGTCGAAGACCCGCACCATCCACGCCAGCGCCTTGATGGCCATCTCCACGCCCGCGCAGAAACCACGGGGAGCAGCCAAATAGACACGTTCGACAGGCACGCCCTAGAGGCTATCGGTGCCCGGCCGGTATCCTGGCGGGCATGTCGCTGCCCCGAGTGGTAGCCGTCGACCCTGCGTCGCCGGCCGCCCGGGCGGGGCTCCAGCCGGGTGACGAGATCGTCGCCGTGAACGGCCAGTCCCCCCGTGATGTCATCGAATACCGCTTCCTGACCGACGAGCCCGAGGTCGAGCTCGACGTTTCGCGCGGCGGCTTGGACGTCACGTTGACGATCGAGAAGGACGCGGGCGCGCCGCTGGGCGCCGAGATCGAGTCGGCCCTGTTCGACCGGGTGCGCACGTGCGACAACCACTGCGAGTTCTGCTTCATCTACCAACTGCCCAAGGGCATGCGGCGCAGCCTGTACCTCAAGGACGACGACTACCGGTTGTCGTTCCTGTACGGGAACTTCACCACCCTCACCCGCTTCACCGAGGCCGACCTGGAACGGGTGGTGACCGAGCACCTCAGCCCGCTTTACGTCAGCATCCACTCGACCGACCCGGCGGTGCGGGCCGACATGCTGCGCAACCGGCGAGGGGCCACGAGCCTGCGATGGCTGCGGCTGCTGCTCGACCACGGCATCGAGGTGCACGGGCAGGTCGTCGTGTGCCCCGGCATCAACGACGGCGGCGTGCTGCACGACACCATGGCCGGCGTGCTCGACGTGTACCCCGAGTTGGCGTCGGTGGCGGTGGTGCCCCTCGGCGTGAGCCGGTACTCCAACGAGCCGTCGATGCGCCCCCACACCCAAGCCGAGGCCGCCGCCGTGCTCGACTGCGTGGAGGAGTGGCAGCCTGCCTTCCTCACCGCGCTGGGGCGGCGGCTGGTGTTCGCGGCCGACGAGTACTACCTGCTGGCGGAACGGCCGTTCCCCGCACCTGAGGCATACGAAGGGTTTCCCATGCACGAGGACGGCATCGGCATGGCCCGAGCCTTCGAACTGGCATTGCACGGCGACGCCGACGGCATCCGCCCGCAGTCGGGCTTCTTCGCCGCCGTCGACGGCGCCCCCGCCGAGGGCTACCGGGCGACGCGGGCGGCGGGCACGGTCACGTTGCTCCCCCGGGCGGGCGCGCCCGTCGCCGTGCTCACGGGGGAGTACGGCGCCCGCGTGTTGCGGCCGCTGCTGCCCGATGTGCGCATCGTCGTGGTCCGCAACGAGTTCTTCGGCGGCAACATCGGCGTCACCGGCTTGATGGTGGGCGCGGATGTGGCCCGCACGTTGGCCGACCAGCCGACCGGGCACCGTTACCTGCTGCCCGACGTGTGCTTGTCGCAAGGGCGGTTCCTCGACGGCATGACCGTCGACGACCTGCCCCAGGCCGTCGAGGTCGTGCCCACCGACGGAGCGTCCCTGCGCCGGGCGCTGGCCGCCTGATGGCGCGCCCCGTGGTCGCCGTTGTCGGCCGCCCCAACGTCGGCAAGTCGAGCTTGGTCAACCGCATTCTCGGCCGCCGCGAAGCCATCGTGCAGGAGCAGCCCGGCGTCACCCGCGACCGCAAGAAGGTCGAGGCCGAGTGGAACGGCGTGGAGTTCGACCTGGTCGACACCGGCGGCTGGCTCGACACCGACCGCCCCCTCGACCGCCAGGTGAGCGAGCAGGCCGAGCGGGCCATCAAGGAAGCCGACCTGTTGCTGTTTGTGGTCGACGCCGCCGTCGGCATCACCGACGAGGACGACCGGGTGGCGGCGTTGTTGCGTCGCACCGGTCGACCGGTGCTGCTGGTGGCGAACAAGGTCGACCACCACAACCGGGAGGCCGACGCCTGGGCCTTCACCCGACTGGGCCTCGGCGACCCGTGGCCCATCAGCGCCCTGCACGGCCGGGGCACCGGCGACCTGCTCGACGAGGTGGTCAAGCAGCTGCCCGCCGAAGACGAGGCGCCCCTCGCCGAGCCCACCGAGGACGAGGCGGACGGCACGCCCGCGGTGGCCATCGTGGGTCGGCCCAACGTGGGCAAGTCGACGTTGTTCAACCGCCTCATCGGCGACGAGCGCTCGATCGTGCACGACATGCCGGGCACCACCCGCGACACCATCGACACGGTGGTGGAGACCGAGGACGGTCCCATCCGCTTCGTCGACACCGCGGGCATGCGCCGCAAGTCGCGCATCGACGAAGGGGCCGAGTACTACTCGTTGGTGCGGGCCTTGCAGGCCATCGACCGGGCCGACGCCGCCCTGTTGGTCATCGACGCCACCGAAGGCGTGACCCATCAGGACCAGCGGCTGGCCGAGCGCATCGACGCCGCGGGCAACCCCGTGGTCGTCGTGCTCAACAAGTGGGAGACGCTCGACGCCGAGGGCAAGGCGGCGGTGACCGAGATGATCGCCGACCGCTTGGCCTTCCTCGGCTACGCCCCGGTGATGAAGATCAGCGCCAAGACGGGCATGGGCGTGCACAAGCTGCTGCCCGCCTTGCAGCAGGCCATTGACGCCTACCACCGCCGGGTGCCGACGGGGGAACTCAACCGGGTGGTGCAGGCGGCCCAGGCGGCGCACGCCTCGCCCGGCGCTCGCATCCTCTATGCGACCCAGGGCGCCACCGATCCGCCCACGTTCACCCTGTTCTCCAATCACACGTTGCCCGCGCCCTACCTGCGCTACATCGAACGCAAGATCCGCGAGCACTTCGAGTTCGGGCCGACGCCGCTGAAGTTCCGGGTCCGCAAGCGGGCGGGCTGATGCCCTCCAACGACGTGCGACGCGGGCGGGGGGCTAGCGTCGGGTGAGCATGCATGCCCTGGTCCTCCTGGTGGTGGCGCTCGGGTGCTTGTCTGCCGCATACGTCTGGGGACGTTCGGCTGTCCGGCTCGACCGGGCGTCGAAGCGCATCCTCGGCGATGTCGGCGAGACCGGCAGCGGGTTGGAAGCGGCGCGCCTGGTGCGATCGGCGTTCCGCAAGAGCCTGCACACCACGATCCTCTACGCCATCCTCGCCGCGGGCATCGCCGTGTCGTCGGTCTCGGAGCAGTACGTGTTCGACCTGCCGCTGGCCGTGCTGCTCGTGCCCGTCTTCGTGTCGTTGCGCTCGGCCCGGTCGTTCTTCGCCGAGGCGCCGCTGGCCGAGGCGTTGGCCACCGCCGAGCGGCGGGCCGGCGAGGTGCTGCGCCAGGAGCAGTCGGCGCCGCTGGCGTGGGCCGCCCGCCTGGCCCCCACCGACCTGCCGGTGGTGGAGGGCTTCGAGCTGGGCCGGGTGTACGAGCCGGGCACCGGCGCCATGGCGGGCGACTTCTTCGACTTCTACCAGACGGCCCCGTCGCGCATCGCGGCGGTCATCGGCGACGTGGCCGGCCACGGCATCGAGCCGTCGATCACCGCCTTCCAGGTCAAGTACCTGCTGCGGGTCTTCCTCCGTCGCTACCGCGACCCGGCCCAGGCCATCGAGGAGCTCAACCTGGTGCTGTCGTCCACCGGCCGGCCAGAAGAACTGGTGTCGTTGTGCGCGGTGGTCTTCGACCAAGCGGCCAACACCTTGCGCTTCGCCTCGGCCGGGCACCCGGCGGCATGGCTGTGGCACGACGGCGAGGTGCGGGCGCTGCGGGCCACCGGGCCGCTGCTGACGCTCGACCCCAAGGGCAGCTACACCAGCCGTGAGGTGCCGCTGGAGCCGGGCGACCTGTTGCTCATGTACACCGACGGATTGGCCGAGGCTCGCGACGGCGAGCACCTCTTCGGCGAGGAACGCATCGGTAGCATCCTGCGCCGTGACCCGGGGCAGGACGTGACGCTGCTGTGCAAGAACCTGCTGGAGGCCGCCCGCGACTTCGCCAGCGAGCCCTTGAGCGACGACGTCGCCATCCTCGCCATCCGGCGGACCTGACGTGAGCGAGGACATCGCTGCCGCCACGGGGCGGGCGCTGCAGGGGAACCGGGCCCGGGAGGCCGACAAGCTGGCCCGCCAGGGCAAGCTCTTCGTGCGCGACCGGCTGGCGTTGTTGCTCGACGACGGCTCGTTCGTGGAGGACGGCCTGCTGGCCAACGCCAGGGCCACCGACCTGCCCGCCGACGGCGTGGTGACGGGACGGGGCACGGTCGACGGCCGCCCCGTGTGCGTCATGGCCAACGACCCCACGGTCAAGGCCGGGTCGTGGGGGGCGCGCACCGTCGAGAAGATCGTTCGGCTGACCGAATACGCCCTCGACCACGAGCTGCCCGTCTTCTGGCTGGTCGACTCGGCGGGCGCCCGCATCACCGACCAGGTCGAGCTGTTCCCGGGCCGGCGGGGCGCAGGGCGCATCTTCTACAACCAGGTGCGGTTGTCAGGGAAGGTGCCCCAGATCTGCTGCCTGTTCGGGCCGTCCGCGGCGGGCGGCGCCTACATCCCCGCCTTCTGCGACGTGGTGTTCATGGTCGAGGGCAACGCCTCGATGTACCTGGGCTCGCCCCGCATGGCCGAGATGGTCATCGGCGAGGTGACGACGCTCGAGGACATGGGCGGCGCCCGCATGCACGCCAGCGTGAGCGGCTGCGGCGACAACCTGGCTTCGTCCGACGCCGAGGCCCTGGAGCTGGCCCGTTGGTACTTCTCGTACCTGCCGGGCTCGTGGCGCGAGCCCCCGCCGCCGGTGCAACCGGGCAAGCCGGCGAGCGCGCTGAGCGCGTCGATGATCCCGGCTGCCGACACCGAGGGCTACGACATCCACCGGGTGGTCGACTGCCTGGTCGACGAAGGTTCGTTCTTCGAGGTGAAGCCCCTCTTCGCCCCCGAGTTGGTGGTCGGCTTCGCCCACCTCGAGGGCAACCCCGTCGGGATCGTGGCCAACAACCCGGCGGTAAAGGGCGGGGTGCTGTTCACCGACACGTCCGACAAGGCGGCCCGCTTCATCTGGCAGTGCGATGCCTTCAACGTGCCGTTGCTGTTCCTGGCCGACGTGCCCGGGTTCATGATCGGCACGCAGGTTGAGCGCGAGGGCATCATCCGCCACGGGGCCAAGATGATCACCGCCGTGTCAGAGGCCACGGTGCCCAAGGTGTCGGTCATCCTGCGCAAGGCCTACGGGGCCGGGCTCTACGCCATGGCCGGGCCTGCCTTCGGTTCCGATGCAGTGGTCGCCTTGCCGTCGGCCAAGATCGCCGTCATGGGCCCCGACGCCGCCGTCAACGCGGTGTACGCCAACAAGATCGCGGCGATCGACGACCCCGACGAACGCGAGGCCTACGTGGCCCGCCTGCGTGACGAGTACGAGGCCGACGTCGACCTGCTGCGGCTTGCCGCCGACCTGGTCATCGACGCCGTGGTGCAGCCCGAGGATCTGCGAGCCGAAGTGGTGCGCCGGTTCGCCTTGGCCGCCAACAAGGACCGCCAGTTCAGCGAACGGCGCCACGGCGTGCCCCCGGTCTGATGGTCGTCGTCCGCGAGGTCGGCCCGCGCGACGGGTTGCAGGCCGAAGAACCGGTGCCGGTGGAAGCACGGGTGCGGTTGATCGAGCGGCTCGTCGCCGCCGGCGTGCGGTGCATCGAGGCGGTGTCGTTCGTGTCGCCCAAGGCGGTGCCGTCGATGGCGGGCGCGGCCGAGGTGATGGCGGCGCTGCGACGGGAGCCCGGCGTGGAGTACCTGGCCCTCGTGCCCAACCTGCGGGGCGCGGAGATGGCTGTCGAGGCGGGGGTCGACGGGCTGACCGTCACCGTGTCGGCGTCGGCTGCCTACAACGAGAAGAACGTGCGCATGACGATCGACGAGTCGGTCGAGGCGGTGCGGTCGATCTGCGCGGCGGTGGGCTCGCTGCCCGTCGACGCCGTGGTGTCGTGCGCCTTCGGGTCGCCGTACGAAGGCGACATCCTGCCGTCCGCTGTCGGCGCGTTGGCCCTGCGGTTGGCAGATGCGGGCGCCACCTCGCTGTCGTACGCCGACACCACCGGCATGGCCACGCCGCGCCGGGTGCGAGAGTTGCTCGATGTCGTCGGGGTCGACGCGGGCTTGCACCTGCACGAGACGCGGGGGACCGCGTTGGTCAACGCCTTCGCCGCGCTGGAGGCGGGCGTGACCCGGTTCGACACGTCAGTCGGCGGGCTGGGCGGCTCGCCCTTCGCCGCCGGTGCGGCGGGCAACCTGGCCACCGAGGACCTGGTGCACCTGCTCGACGACCTCGGCGTGCCGACTGGCATCGACCTGGAGGCGTTGTTGGCGGTGAGCCAGGAAGTGGCCGCGCTGGTGGGCCACCCCGTGCCCAGCCGGGTAGCCGCCGCCGGGCCGCGTTCGCGTCGGGCGGGCTGATGCCCTGGTGCGAGAGCTGCAGCCGGTACTGGACGCCGCCGTCGATGGGGGAGGGCGGCGAGTGCCCCACGTGCGGCGGCGTGATCGCGGACGCTGCCGTCGAAGACGTGCCTGCCGTGCCGTGGCACTTCAAGCTGCTGCTCGTGGCCCTCGTGCTCTACCTGGTTTTCCGGGCCTGGCAGGGCGTCGAATGGCTCACGGCGCGCTTCTGAGCGTGGCCCTGTAGGGTTCGCGCCGCGGGGCGAAGCAAGGGGGGAAGTACATGTCACATCGCCTGGGTTCGCTGCTCACCACACCTGGCCTCGTGCTCGGTCCTGGAGCAGCAACGACAACGTTCAGCCCGCCGTCGGCTTCGGGCGGCACGTTGTTCCTCATGCTCCACTTCACCGGCTCCACGCTGTCGGGCGGAGCGCGCATCGAGGTCGACCTCGGCTATGCCACAGACGTCTTCACGGCCGCTGACGGCCCCGACTTCTGGAGCAGGCCGGTCGGCGGAAACAGCGTGGTCGTGCGCTTCGTGCCCAACGGCGGCGGGGGCCAGGCCACCCTCACCCAGTACGGCCGGGGGGAGGGCCTCGCCGGTGGGGGCTCGACGAACAGCAACGCCGACCTGTTCCTCCTGACATCGCCGTACGCTGAGCCGAGCTACTTCAACGCCCTGGGGGTCTGCCCCAACGGGGCGAACCCTTCGTGGGAGAACGTCGACTGCCTCCCGCCCGGCCTCATGCGCGACGTGGCGCGCAGCGTCGGCATGCTCGTCGTCCCGCACGGCGACCACCTGTCGAGTTGCAGCGCGGCGTTGATCGACAGTGACCTCATCCTCACCGCGGGCCACTGCGTGTCGACCGATGCCGAAGCGCGCACCGGGTCGTTTACCCTCGACTTCCAGACCGACTGCGCCGGGGCCCGTCCGCCCGGCTATTCGCCGAAGTTCTTCAAGATGCGTCGGGTCGTGCGCACCGGCTTCGCCCGCGCACCGGGCGACACCCGTGATCCGCTCGACTACTCGGTGCTGCAGATCGACACACCGGTCGGCGGGTTCCCGCCGCCGTTGCCGATGCGCGCCGGCCTGCCGACCGTGGGGGAGGAGCTCTTTGTCGTGCACCACCCGCGTGGCGTGGTGAAGAAGGTGTCGCGCAAGCCCACCGATCCCACGTGCCAGGTGCTGCAGGCGACCCCCACCGTCATCACCTACGCGTGCGACTCCGACAACGGCAGCTCGGGGTCGCCGGTGATCGACATGATGGGCCGCGTCGTCGCCGTCAACGACTGGGCACCAGGGGCGTGTTCCAATCAGGGCCAGGCGTCGGCGGCCATCGTCCAGGACTTCCTCACCGAACCGCCGCCCACGCGCCCGGTTGACGTCATGGTCGTCCTCGACCGCTCGGGAAGCATGAGCATGACGAGCGGGGCCACCGCAGGGCTCACCAAGATCGAAGAGGCCCGCCGCGCCGCCGCGCTGTTCCTCGACCTCCTCCGCACCAATGCCGGGCATCGCGCCGGGGTCGTCAGCTTCAGCACCACCCCCTCGTTGGACGCAGGCTTGGCCGCCCACACGCCTGCACGCGAGGGCACACTCATCGGGCCCCCGCCCGGTCACTCCGGCGGCGTGGTGGGCGCCATCGCGCCCGGTGGCATGACGACGATCGGCGGGGGGCTGCGTACGGCCCAGCAGCAATTGCCCACACCCGGCCCCACCACCAACACGGCGGCGATCCTGCTCATGACCGACGGGCTGGAGAACACGCCGCCGATGATCTCGGCCGTGGAGCCCGAACTGGGCAGCACCATCCTCAACGTGGTGGGCTTCGGCACGCCCGCTGCGCTCGACGGCCCGCGCCTGTCCGACCTGGCGCGCCGCCACCGCGGCCTCTACACCCGGGCCGGGTCAGGCCTGGAGTTGAAGAAGTACTTCGTGCTCGCCTTCGGCAACATCTTCGAGGCAGGGATCTCCACCGACCCCGACCGGGTGCTCGCCGCCGGGAGCGTGCGCTCGGCGCCGATCGACGTCGCCGTGTGCGGCGAGACCACCATCACGGTCGTGGTCGGCTACGAGCGCCCAGGTGCCGCGCTGAACGTGTCGCTGCGCTCGCCGTCGGGCGCCACTGTCGACGCCTCGACGGCGGGCGTCGAATCGTCGGGCGGCGACACGTGGCACTTCCTCCGGGTGCCCCTGCCGGTGGGCGCCGACGGTGACGGCGTGTGGCAGGCCTTCGTGTCGCGAGCCGACCTCGGCGGGGGCGACGAGGTGCGTCGGGTGGCCGTCGACGACCAGCAGGGTGCCGCCCGCTTCCCGGCAGAGCGGTACTTCATTGCCGTGGTGGCCGACGGGGGGCCGTGGCTGCGGCCTGAGCCGTTGGAGCGGCCGCTGTACACCGGTGACCCGTTCAACCCACGCATTCGGCTGTTGCGAGGCGACGGCGCCCGGCTGGAGGCGGCCATGGCCCTCACCGTGTCGCGGCCCGCCAGGGGAGCGGGCAACGAACTGGTCGGCGCCGAGGGCCGGGCGGCCCACGACGTCGACGGCGAACCGGTGAGCGGCCGCACAGCGACGTTGTTGTCGTTGGAGGAAGCGGGCGTCGACCTCGACCAGCGCGTCACGGAAGAGCACATGCTGTTCGACGACGGCGAGCACGACGACGGGGCCGAGGACCCTGACGGGCTGTTCGGCCTGCCGATGCCTGCGCTGACCACCGTCGAGGGCGACTACACGTTCCATGCCCGTGCCACCTACGGGGGCGACTGCGTGGGGACGCGGGAGACGTTCTGGTCGGTGCACGTCGATGTCGGCATCGACCCCGGGCACACCACGGTGTCGGTCGACGACCGGGGCCGACTGCCCGACGGCAGGCATGTGGTCGACGTGCGCTTCACACCGCGAGACCGCTACGACAACCACTTGGGCCCCGGCCGACCTGACGCCTTCGACGTGGCGGGGGTCCCGGGCTGCGAGCCCAGTGGGCCTGTCGTGGATCACGGCGACGGGAGCTACACGCAGGTGGTGACGTGGGACCGGGGCGGAGGCGGCTCGCCAGGGATCGTGGTGACCCAGCCGGGGCGGCCGCCGGTGGTCGTGGCCCCGGACCCGGTGGTGCGCACCGGTTGCCTCCTCTGGCTGCTCGTGCTCCTGGTCGTGCTGGTGGTGGTGCTGGTGGTGGCGTTGGCGCTGTCGTAAGGGGTTTGCCCACTCCGGCGGTCCGCTAGAGTGGCGACCTCACGGGCTGTGGCGCAGCTTGGTTAGCGCGCTTGACTGGGGGTCAAGAGGTCGGAGGTTCGAATCCTCTCAGCCCGACCGGGAAACGTGGCTCCTGACCTGCACTGCCAGGTCAGGAGCCTATTTCACATTCGGAGCGTCAGCCGGTGGTGATTCGCTCCGATGCTGCGCCCGGCCCGGCCTTGGCGCGCACTGAGCGAGCGTCAAGGTGCTCGCCGCACGCGTCGCATGTCAGCCGCGCAGTCGTGTCATGGCCGCAGCTGCGATGCTCGATGAGGAGCGGCTCGTTCCCGGCGCCGAGGATCCACTCGTCGCCCCACTGCCGCATGGCGGTGAGGACGGGCCAGAGCGCTTCACCCTTGTCGGTGAGCGCGTAGTCGTAGCGACCGCGTGCCTCGTCATAGGGGTGTCGCTCGAGGACCCCTGCATCGATGAGCGACTCCAGCCGGCTGGTGAGGACGTTGCGGGCGATGCCGAGGCGCTCGACGAACTCGTCGAAGCGCCGGACCCCGAGGAAGCAGTCGCGCAGGATCAACAGCGTCCACCACTCGCCAACGACCTCGAGGGTCTGGGCGATGGAGCAGTTCATGTCGGCGAAGGAGGCCTTGCGCACAGCACCATGCTACGTCAGTTGCGTCACGCAACTCAACCTGCCATTCTGGGTTGCGTGACGAAACTCGACGGGGCGCTGCAGCCGACGGACTTCGATCGCACGACTGCCGTGGTGCCGATCGATGGCCGTCCCGGCGAGTTCGCGGTCGAGCTCGACGTCGGGTGGTCCTCCTTGGTCGGGGTGCACGGTGGCTACATGTGCGCCATCGCGGTCAGGGGAGCGGAGGCGCTCGTTGATGACCGCTCGGTTCGCACGTTAACGACGAGCTTCTTGCGCACCGGACAGGTCGGCTCGGCGACGTTGTCGGTGCACGCCGTTCGCGAGGGGCGGTCGTTCTCGACCATGGTCGCCGACCTCGTCCAGGACGGCAGGCTCCTGCTCACGGCCCGCCTCACCCTGATGGTCGACCGAGAGGGCGTCGAGTGGCAGACACCTTCGCCGATCGACCTGCCTGATCCCGAGGAATGCACGCGCATGGAGGGTGGGCGCGTGGTCCACTTCGAGCGGGTCGACGGCGTTCTCGATCCGCGATGCCTGCCGTTCTCGGGAAGCGACCGGGCCAGGATCCAGGGCTACGTACGGCCGCTGGAGCCCCGGACGGTTGACGCCGCCTGGCTCGCGATGGTGACGGACTGGTTTCCGCCGCCTGCGTTCCTGCGGATCGAGCCGCCAACGGGCGGTGTGAGCATCGACCTGACGACACACATCCACCAGACGCGAGTGAGCCTGGACGACGGTGACTGGCTCACCGGCGCGTTCGAGATCGAGACCAGCTCGGCGGGCCTCGCCACCGAGCACGGCCGGATTGCACGGCGTGACGGCACGTTGGTCGCCGAGTCGTTCCAGACGCGTCTCATGACGCAGGGCTGAGCGCACCGTGTTCGACCACTCCCGCCGCACGCTGACCATCGCGTCACTCGCCACGCTCGCGACGTTCCTCGACACGACGATCCTCTACGTCGCGTTCCCTGACATCACCGCCTCGTTCTCGGACTCGGGTCCGTCGCAGCTGGCGTGGGTGCTGAACGCGTACACGATCGTGTTCGCCGCTCTTCTCATCCCGGCGGGGAAGCTGGCGGATCGGATCGGTCATCGGCGCGTCTTCCTGGCTGGTTCGACCGTGTTCACGTTGGCATCCATGACCTGCGGGCTGGCTCCGACCGTCGAGGTCCTCGTCGTGTTCCGGATCCTCCAAGCCGCAGGCGCCGCTGCGTTGATCCCGTCGTCACTGGCGCTGGTCATGAACGCGTTCGCGCACGACCAGCTCCCGCGAGCGGTCGCGATCTGGGGCGTCGCCGGCGCAGTCGCCGGTTCCCTCGGGCCCACCCTCGGTGCCGCCATAGTCGAGGGCTTCGGTTGGCGCTGGGCGTTCTTCATCAACCTTCCGGTCGGCGTGTACACGGTGCTCGCCGGCACGCGGCACCTCCACGAGTCGTCCGACCCGGACACGAAGATCCCATCGTTCCTCGGTGTCGCGCTCGTCGCCGGCGCTGCCGCGCTCCTCTCCTACGGACTCATCGGCTCCGATGAAGCCGGGTGGTTCGGCGCACGCACGCTGTGGCTCCTCGGCGCCGGCCTCGCAACGCTTCTTCTCTTCGTCGGCCATCAGCGGCGAAGCGAAGCTCCGGCGCTGAACCTCGACCTGTTCCGCATCCCCAACTTCGCGTGGGGGAAC